>JAGGZC010000036.1 GCA_021162185.1 Candidatus Woesearchaeota archaeon
CTTACTCTATCTCTACCCAGAAGTAATAGGTTGTGGTTGTTCCTGCTGCTGCTCCGTGTCCATCCTCTCCTACTAGTAGTTCAAAGTCATGAGTGTCTCCATCAAATCCTGTTGTGTCTGGATCAAGGATTGCTGTGTAGATAATGTTTCCCGTTCCATCACTGAGTAATACATTGTAGAAATCACTGCTCTGTGCTGCTCCATTTACATATGCATTGGTTGCTGAACAACTATTTGCTGCAATGTTTACTGATCCAACATAGAACTGTGGGTGTGTGTTACTATTGAATGTGTTTGTAATATTGTCTGCTGATGACCCCATGTTCAATGCAGTGTTTTCATTAGCTATTTCTGTACTGTTTGCACATCTCACATTGCTCCATGTAATACTGCTCACTCTTGCTGCGTATACCTCTCCCTGTGGATTTGCTGCTGTCCAGTCATAGAACTTGTTTCCATTTGCATCCTCTAACACTATTGTACCTGTAACATCTCCGTAGAATCCTGCCCAGCTCTGTGTTATTGATGTACCACTAATGTTTAGCTCTGTCACGTTTCCTGCTTGTACTTGTAAGCTCTCAGGGCTCGCTGGAGATCCTCTTTCACTGGCTCCTGGTGTCAATGTTGCTCCACTTGGCTCTGCTCTTACCCCTACTGCTAGGGCTAACACTAAGCCCAACGCTATTACTAGGGCTATTACCCCTCTCCCCATTCTTCTCCACCTCCTCATTTTTTATATTATATAGGAGCATAAAGTATGATCGAGTTACTCAATTCTTGTGGTTTCCTTATCTGCTTGACTCCCTTAATGTTCAAAGTTGTATTAGCCTTGACTAGTAGCTCATCATTCTTGTATGCTATCACTTCTATCTTGTCTATATATCGATATAATTCTATCAACTTTTCTAAGAGTAGATCTTTCTTCAGTGTAGGGATTAGTAATAATCTAAGTATTGCAATCTCAAAATCTGAGGGATGGATTATTCCTTTTTCTGCATATATAGGGGTTACTGCTGCGATCATCGCTATTGCCTCTTTTAGTTTGTAAACTGTTTGTGGCTTTCCTTTTCCTTCTCCTCTCTTTCTTTCTCCTGCTATTATTCCTGCTGTCTCTAGGAGTCTTAGTTGTTGGCTTATATTCGCAATAGTTGTATGTGTGATCTCCGCTAATTCTTTAGGACTCCTAGGCTTTTCTGCTAGTAGGCGTAGTAGCTCCCATTTCGCTTCACTTGATAGGAAGGATTCTCCAATCATTTTGAATACTCTAGGATACTTTTTTGTATATTAGTTTATCTAATAGTATCATAACACAACTAATATATAAATTTTTCGCTTTAGTTAATTAAATCAAAAAGAAAAAGCTAAAAATAAAGTAAAGATAGTTAAATTAGTAAATAAATTTTATTAAGTATAATAGTTAATTAAGTTAAGTATTAAATAATCTCATTTTAGATCATATACTAAAATTAACCAAGCTCCACCCAGAAATAGAATGTATTACCAGTACTACTAGACTCGTTATCAGCTACAATCATTTGAAAGTCATATATTCCAAAGTCATATCCTTGTTGATCATTATTTATTAATGCAGTATACACAAGATTAGTGCCATCAGTTAACAATACTTCTTGGAATATAGCGTTCTGACTAGCTGATTGGGGGGTATCATTAACATATGTAGCTATGGCCCTACAAGTATTAGCAGCAATATTCACAGTGCCAACATAAAACTGTCTATGAGCAGTCTGGTCAAAGGTATTAGTAATACTATCAATATCTGAATCGCTCATACCAATAGCAGTCTCTTCATTTTGTATAACAGTATCAGTTGCGCATGCAATACTCGCCCAATTAATAGAATTACTCCTACTAGCATATACCTCCCCATTCACTGTTGCAAGTGTCCAATCATAAATCGTATATCCTGAGGCATCATCTAATGTGAGCTTACCAGTAACATTTCCAACATAAGCCTTCCACTGATAGTTTTGCTGTGTAACATTTAAAACCATCTTTGTGAAACTCCCACCAGGAGTAGTAATACTACCAGCTGATGGAGGGCTAGGTGTTTCTGTAACATTATTACTAATAACAGCTCCCTGTGGGACTGCCAGAAGGATTTTAAAAGAAAAGAGAAAGATAGCTATGAGTAGTAATATGAGTACTATTCTCTTCTCCTTTTTTACTCTCCCCATTCCTTGGGGCCCCCTCTCCTTTTTCTCCAACTTAGTATGAAATAAACTGTAAACTAGTATAGAAATGATATAATTTATATATAAATCTTTTCATTTATCCTCTACTCTATATCATAACTATATCATGAAAATTTAACCTAGTTCTACCCAGAAATAGTAGGTATTACCAGTACTACTAGATTCATTTTCAGCCACAATCATTTGGAAGTCATATGTGTTACCATCAAAACCATTTGCATCATCACTAATCTTCGTGTAATAGACTAGATAATTATTTCCATCTTGGAGTAGGGCTTCTTCATAATCACTACTTGGCTCTTCACTAGAGTTATATGTATGTGTAGCTGGGCATCCACTCAAACTAGTAGTTCCAACAACTATTGTTCCACTACTACCACTAAATGTGTTGGTTATGCTATCAGGATCACTACTACTAATTCCTAATGCTGTTTCCTCACTACTAATAGTTCCAGCACTTGCGCACGCAATAGTAGCCCAGTCAATAGAGCTATATCTACTAGTATACACTTCACCAGTTACTGTTGCAAGTGTCCAATCATAAATCGTATGCCCAGAAGAGTCATCCAATGTGAGCTTACCAGTAACATTTCCAACATAAGCCTTCCACTGATAGTCCTGCTGTAATGCATTTATATTAATAATCGTTATTGTACCAGGCTTATCTGTTCTATCTCCAGGAGTAGCATTAATAGTACTATTACTAATATAATTAAGGCTTGCTCCAACTGGTAGTGCAAGCGTCTTAGGAGTAATAAAGATAGAAATAAATGCTATCACTAGTAGTGATAGCACCAGTGCCCTTTCCTTTCCTCTTAATGCCTGGCTCATTTCTATAGCCCTTGTCTTACTCTATCTCTACCCAGAACCAATATGTTGTGGTAGCAGTATCTGTTCCAGTTCCATTCTCTGGAACTATCATCTCAAAGTCATGGTTTGTTCCATCAAAACCATCTGCTCCATTATCTTGCGAGTCACTGTTCGCGATTGTTGCTGCATATACCACCTGTGTACCATCACTAAGCATTACCTCCCAGAACTCTCCTTCCTGCCTAGATGAGTTATACATCTTTGCTGCATAGCATGTGTTTGCATCTATCTGTACACTGCCAACCCAGAATGTTGGATGTCCTGGTCCTACATGCCCATTAGTATATGTATATCCATCATCAACACCATATGCTAGGAATGTTCTACTTGGAGCATCCTCATCTGTATCATTCACTGCTGATACAAATGCATCCTCGTTTAGCCTTTCTGCTGCGTTTGCACATCTAATATTCACCCAGTCAACACTATTTGTTCTTGCTGCATAGATCTCTCCCTGTGGGTTAGTGACAGTCCAATCATAGAAGATGTTACCATTTGCATCTTCCAATGTGATCTTACCACTAATCTCTCCGAAGAAACCTGCCCAGTGTCTAGTGATGGTTTCTGCTGTTAGGTTTAGCTCTGTAACATTTCCTGCTAATGCCTCTGTATAATTTGCTGGGTATAGATCTTCATTCCTACGCTCACTCTTTATCACTTGTAGGTTCTGTACTCCTGATGGTAGAGCGCTTACTACTACTGCCGCTAGGGTTATCATTACTCCTAATATTAGTAGGCTTGCTATCATTTTGTTTTCCATATCTTCACCTCCTTTTCAGGGGTTGGTTCATTGATCCCGCTAGGGGAGATTTTACTAAATTGATATACAAATATGTATACTCATATATAAATGTTTCGCTTTTATTTATAAATAAAGTCACTCTAAAAGCAAAGAAAAACAAAGAGGTTTTATTATCAATATAGAAAAAATTATATAATAGGAAAGATTTACACCTCTAGGAATGGTAAAGAAAGGGATCATGCATATAGAGGAGAACGTAAAAAGACTTAGAGGCATTAATAGAGAGATCTTTAAAGAGGTATATACTATATCTACTGGCAGTGGAAGGTTAATCATACCAGAGGCAATGATTGCCTGGGTAAAACAAACATTCGGGACAACGAGAATAGTGGAGAATCAGAAGATAGTAAAAATAATGAATAACTATACATATGAGGGAGCAATATTCAATGAATTAAGAGCAAAGAGGCCAGTTCAGTCAGTAAAAACAGATGTCTCAAAAACCATAAAGTCAAGTATTGGTGATTCTTTCTGTGTGCCCGAACAAAAAACTCCTTATGATCCTATTGGAAGATTAAAGAATAGGTTTGGAGGAATAACTGCTAGTAATATATCAAAATACGATGAATATCATGGATTAGTCATATTCAAGGAACATAACCCTCTAGAAGCAAGTGCTATGAGCATAGCCTCTTATATCCTACTCGCTAAAGAATGGATAGAAAAGAATCATAAGAAAGATAAAGAAGCAAAGTATCCCTTCATAATGTGGAATTGTCTATGGAGGAGTGGTGCGAGTATTATTCATGGCCATCTACAAATGTTGCTAACAAGAAATCATCATTATGCTGGAATCCAATTATTAAGAGAGGCAGCTCAAAGATATCATAGAAAAACAAAGAGGGATTATTTTAAGGATATAATAAAGGCACATGAAGCAATAGGACTAGCAAAGAGAATAGACAAGGAAACCGCATTAATTACACCAATAACCCCTGCAAAAGAAAAAGAGTCATGGATAATATACCAGAAAGATAAGCATCCAGAATTAACAGAAGAATTAGCAATGAGGATAGCAAAACTTGTAAGGAATTATATAACAAAGCTAGGAGTAGAGAGTTTTAACTTAGGAATAATACTCCCACCATTAGACAATTCTTGGAAAGGGTTCCCCATAATAGCAAAGATAATTGACCGTGGCTCATTGCATAGCTCGACAAATGACTTTGGAGCAATGGAAGTAATAGCAAAGCATTCAATTATAAGCACAGATCCCTATAAGGTAATAGAAAAAATAGATAAGCTCTAGCTCAAGGCTTTTTTATATGCTCCCTCATAATACAAGATTAGATGTGACCAATCAAACAATTCTGATAATGTCTTTGCTGATAATCTCTCATGCACCCTTTGTGGATGTGTAAGAGAGGCAAACCTCTTCAATATCCTGAATAAATCATCTATTGCTTCATCATCAGTCTTTCCATCTCTCTTAACAACATATATACCTTTCCCAATAGTACCAGTATCCCTCTGTTTTTCTAGTAAATATTTACCAAATCCAGCCATATCACTAGTAACCGCTGGTGTTCCCATTGTAGCACTCTCTAAAGGAGTATAACCCCATGGCTCATAATAGCTTGGAAAAATTCCTAAATGAGAACCAGCTATCACATGATAATAAGGCATTCCAAGCAAACCATCATTCTCTGACAAATAAACAGGATAAACTATAACTTTTACAGGATCATCTGGCTTATTATCCAATCCTAATGCATATAAATCTTGTATTATTTTCTCATTTTCATTTATTAAGTAGTGTGTGCATATCGGTGGATTCCCCTCTCTCTTGAATCCAAGCATATGCTTCTTTGCCTCGACTAAGAACTCCTTAGAAAATATAGGCGTCCTAACAAGGTTTTTACCAGATATAATGCTTGCCTTTACTCTTTCAAGTATATCTTTCTCATGCCACTCAACAAAGTTTGAGATCGTATCATATTTATTCTTATTCTCTAAGAGCTCAACTCTTATACCCTTCACTCCTAGAGGAACAAAAAAGAATGTTGTAATAGTCCTCCTAGATTTCTCTTTTTTTAATTCCTCATTTAATCTCGCTAATGCTTTAATAGTAATATCAATTCCCTTGTTTCTATACTCATATCTACCTGATATAAAGAAGATTAGGTTGTGGCGTAGATCAAAAGTATAGTAAGGAAAGAAGTAATAGCTAATAAACTCTCTTATAGCTTCCCTAGATTTTACATGGAGTAATGTAGTTTCTTCTAGTGTTGGGTATCGAGACATGTCCAAGCCATTTGGCAATATTGCCTCTGGCTTCCTATCAAAAAACCTTTCAGCTTCTCTACCAGTGATATCGGAAACAGTAGAAAATATAGTAGCATTAAGAGCGCAAGCTTTTTCTGTTAAATGTTTTGCCTGTATCCCATGCTTCTTTGCTTCTTCATCTGGATTAATCTTCTCAAGCTCCTCATATAATAATACCCCACCCCCTGCAAGGGTTCTACCAAGCATTGTTGCATGAGTAGTAAACACTGTTCTTACTCTTGGATCATGTTTCTTCAAGTATAGCAAAGCAGCACCACTCAGCCATTCATGAAAATGTGCTATAATTTTTTCTCCATCAATCTTTAGGTGTTTTACTAGTTGCTCTATGAGCATTCCTGTAGCCCAGGCCCATATTATTGGTTCCTCAAAGTCTTGACCTGCGAAAAGAGAATCAATACCAAAATTTTCCCATAGCCAGGCCTTTATCTCATTCTTTTTTTCCCAGAGATTAGAATAATCTATCAACATTACCTCTGGTTCTCCCGGGATTTGCCAATGACCATAATGAACATTTATTCCTCGTTGTTTCATATAACTCATAGCCCTTCTATACATTGCCGGAGGCGTTCTCTCTACAAATTCTTGCTTACTTTTTTCTTCAATATATGGTCCAAACATTAAATACTTCCTAGCGAGCTTCATAGAGTATTGAGCCTTGCTACTAACAACTGTGTAAATGCCTCCGACTTTATTTGCCACTTCCCAAGAGGCCTCAAACAGATAGTCTAGCTCTTTTCCATTAGCCATTTTTATTCCTCTTTGTTAGATTATATTACTTGTAGTGCGTGAAGTATTGCATATATTATTAACGCCACCACGAAACCATACAACACTCCTAGGAAAAACTCTTTGAATAATAATTGTCTCACTATTTCTGAATAAGTCTTGTACTCAATTGGGTGCCTATATTCTATATACCTTTCCTTATGCAATGTCCTTGTTTCTCTTTCTCCTTCTCTCTTATGCTCCTTTTCTTTCTCTTTTTCTTCCCTTCTCTTTTCTCCCTTCTCTTCTTTTATGTTCTCTTTTCTAGCTCTCTCTATCTCTCTCTTACTAATATATAACTCAATCTTCTTTATTATTTCTTTTCTATCTCTTATATGATAAATCTCCCTTGCTAGTGTTTCCTCTCCAAGTACATCCCTAATCCAGTTAGAGAAATCATTCTTATTCTCATTCACATAAAGGAAGAACTCCTCATCACTCATTACTCTTAATTTTTCTAATAGTTCCTTTAAATTCCTTGCCTTATCACCACTACTAAACATAAATTCTTTTCCTTCCTCAGCATTCTTCATGCCCTCACCCCCTTAAATGTGCTGAATTTTCTAAGCATACCTTAAATACCTTCTAGTGTTCCATTATATACTTATAGACCCTTGCAGCCGCCTCTATGCTATTCCTAGCTTTTAGTATCTCTTCTGCAAGCTCTCCTAGTCCAAACACATCTTTTATCCAGTTATAAAAATCATTTCTACCTTGCCCAGTGTGATAGTAATATGTACTCTCATCCATTACTAATAGCTCATCTGCTAGTTGTTTGATACTATAAATCCTCACACTATTAACCAAGACAAATTCTTTTCCATCCCCAACTTTTTCTTTATACCATTTTTCTTTCTTTCTTGTTCTTTTAGCCTTCTTTTTCTCTTTTTTCACTTGGGTTTTTTGTGTTTTTTTCCTTGGCATGATTTCCACCTCGCGAATCTTGATTTATTGATCTATTTTATTATCCTAGAGACAAGCATGCTTGGCTTGTCAGTCATTACTATCCTCGAGTCCTGCTGGAATAATTTATCCGCGGCATCTCCAATTCTCTCCTTGAATTTCTTCCCAATAAGTATTGCTAGATCATTCAACACATTCATAAATGCAATGAACCCCTCGTATGGCGTGTCATATGGATTAAAGTACTTATGCACATCCCCATCACTAAACCATTTTGTACACATATAATAGAAATGATCACTTGTCTGTAATTTTCTCCATATAGCAGTAATCTCTGGATCATTCAAAGATTTTACATATCTTTCAAGCTTGTATAATTCTTGTATTGCATTATCCTGTAGTGGGTTACCAAGCCATGCTGAGAGGTCTCTCTCCATGTCTGCCCATGACACATAATGTGGATAACTCAACTCGTCTTTTGCTTCCAGTCTTGAAATCTCTGTAGGAGTAGCAAATCCCATTCCATATTTCTTTACTTCATCTGGTAGCCTCTCCATGAACCTAAATATTCCTGTCTCTGCCCATTGATGCTCTCCAAATGTTTCATAGTCCATGAACAGGTTTATTGTCTCTCCATTCACTGCATTTAACCATGCAGCATATTTTTCTGCTGTCAATGGGTATTCCTCCCAGTTCGTATTACTAAACCTAAATGCTATATCATCACTTAGCCTATAATTCTTCAATAAGAGCTTTATATCAGCCCCTCGAGCTTTATATACATAGTTAGGACTCCTCCATCCAAGAATATGATCCGCTCCCTCTGCTAGAATTGTTTTAAATCCTAGTTCTTCTACAGTCTTTGCTAATTCATCGCTATATATCAACTCCGTATTTCTAAATGTTTTAGGCCTCTTGAAAAATAGTTCTTTTACTATAGATCTATGCATCTCTACTTGTTCAATAAATTCCTTCCTTGAATATAGGAAGGATAAACTGTGATAATATGTTTCTCCTAATACTTCTACTCTTTCATGTCTCAACAATTTCTTGAATGATTCAAAGACTTCTGGATAGTATTGTTCGAATTGTTCTAGTGCTACTCCTGTTATGCTATAACTTATCTTGAAGTCTGGATGTTTTTTTAAGAGGTATAACATCAATCTATTCGTTGGGAGATAACACTTTTTCCCAACCTTTTGTACTATATCCTTGTTCTTCTCTTCATGAAAGTACTGGCTATGACTTCCTATTTCGAATACTCCATAATGCCTTAATCTATATGGCTGGTGTACCTGGAAATAAAATGTTATTCTTGGTTTATGCTGCTCGCGCATTTTTTGATAACACCTCTCTATATACACTTATGATTTTATCTACCTGTCTATCCCATGTCTGTTGCATTGCTTCTATTCTTCCATGTCTTCTTAGCATGTGGTTCAATGTCCTATAATTTAATACTGCTAGGATTTTCTGTGCCATTGCTTCTATATCCCAGAAATCTACTTTTAATGCATGGTTTAATACTTCACTAACTCCTGACTGTTTTGATACTATTACTGGCACTCCTTGGATTGCAGCTTCTAATGCTGTTAACCCGAATGGCTCTGAGACTGAGGGCATTACATATAGATCCGCAGCTCTGTATGCTGCCATTACTTCTTCTCTAGGCATGAATCCTCCGAATAACACATGTTTACTTATTCCTAGTCTCGCTGCTTCTTCTATCATTCTAGGCTCCATGTCCCCTGTGCCTATTACTACAAACTTTACATTTGGATCATGTTCTAATACTCTCTTTGCTGCTCTTATAAAATACTCTGGGCCCTTTTGTAAAGTGATTCTCCCCACGAATAATACTATCTTATCTGATGGCTTAATGATTTTTTTCTCGTATTTTCCTCCTGGCTCCATTGCATTGTGCACTACTACTATCTTTGAGGGATCGATGCCGTATTTCTCTATAAGTATGCTCTTTGTATAATTGCTAACAGCTATTATTTTATCCGCTGTTTGGAATCCTTGTTTCTCTATCTCGTATACTCTTGGATTTACTCCATGCCCGCCTGTTCTATCAAACTCTGTGGCATGGATATGTACTACTAATGGCTTGCCTGTAAGCTTTTTAACAAGTATTCCTGCTGGATATGTCATCCAGTCATGTGCATGGATTATATCAAAGTCAAATGCTCTTGAGAGTAATGCAACTCTTGCTGTAAAGAGTTCTATTTCTTCAAATAATTGTGGGCCGTAAAGTTTCTTTATGTCTCTGTTTCTATTTATATTTAATACTTTGAGATATACTTCTCTATAGCTTTGCTCCGACAAGTAGGGGGTGAGTAGGGAATCAATATATATCCTCTTAACTCCTCTTTGTTTCAATACAAGGCTATCTATACCATATACATCCACCCCTTTTTTATGAAGATGCCCTCCTGTAGGGATAAAGAAGACTACTCTTAATCCTTTGAGGCCTAAATGCCTTGAGATTGCTTCACATGCCACCCCTAACCCCCCTGTTATCATGGGTGGGTATTCCCATCCAAGCATTAGCACTCTTATCGTTTGCCCCCACCTCCCAGATTTTTTATGTCTCCTAGCCTACTTAATCATTTAATTTATGATGATAATTGCATTTGTATATTTAAATGTTTTGTATTTTTCTAATAGAAAAAGCAACATATAGATATTTCTTAAAAATTTTAGAAAAATTTAAATATTATAGTTTCATACTTAAATAATATAGAAAAATTTAAATATTAATAGTGTTTTCATAATACTATGGATAATATTGAAGAATTAAGACTGATAATAAACAACTGGGAGATCATTAAAGCATTACTAGAAAAACCACAAAGTCCTATAGAACTAGTTGAAAAAATAGATCAAAGCCTCGCAAGGATTAGCCAAAGACTAAAGATACTAGAAGCATATGGAATAGTCTCCTGGAGCAAGACAAACGAAAAAGAGGTAGGAAAACCAAGAAAGGTGTATAGCATCAATAAAGAAGCATTGTTCATACTAGACTTGTTCCAAGGAATGGGGAACATATCAAAGATTACTATGAATAAAGAAGTATTGAGTTTGATAAGAGCATTGTCATATCACCATAAAAATAGTATCATCCTTGCACATTTCCTACTAGAAAACAACAAGTTATTTCATAGTGATGTGATTGCAATAATAAACCTTGACTCAATGATAGAGTTACTTATCATATGTAAGAATCCTGAACAAGTCAAACAAGGAATAAGTAATGAAGAGATAAGAAAAATATATAATATGGATTCAAAGGTGTTCTGCTACAAACTCACAGAGATAATTGAGGGGATAAAAAAAGGAGACTTACACTTCATAGGACTTGTAAAGGTAGCTATCCCTCTCTATGATCCTAATAACTATATACAAAAGCTAAGGGAGATGATAAACAATGAATAAAACCATAAAAGAAATACTTGGAGAGATAGGAAAGTTAGAAAAAGAAGACTTAGAATTACTTAGAAGTATAGTATTAAATGGAGAGTTACTAAAAAATATAGATGAACTAATAGATAGAAAGAACAATGCAAAATGCAGTGTATGTGAAGCCCCCCTAGGAAAAGATTATTATGAATTGAGATGGATGAGTCATGGATTACTAAAGAGAGCAAGGTTTGATGGTTTGGATTGTCTAGCATACTTTATAGCAGCTCTCAGGAACAGGAAAGATGAAAGGATTAGAAGGGTGAAACCATGAGTCTCTTAGAGCTAAGAAAAGTATTTGAGAAAAGAAAGTATAATCTCATAAAGCTACTAGAAAACCCTAAAGATCTTAGCCCTGAGAAGCAACATCAGATCTATGGGGCAATACTCGAGATTGATAATTTTTTAAGAGCTATTGATCATTTTAGAGAAAAGGAAATGAATAGGAAGTAGTATAGTTTTTTCCACATTAATTTCGTTAATTTTTTAAAAGAAAAAACCTTACCTTAAAATATATACAATAAAAAAGATATTTTGAAAATGCCAACAGATTTTGATGAACTATTAAGAATTCAGAGACAAATAGCATCAGCACTCACGAGAGAGACAGAAACAGATGCAAAAATAGAATTATTAACAATCATTGGTAGTCTAACGACTGGGAAGAAAAAGAGAATACCAAAAGAAGCGATAATCCTAGAAGCAGAAACACATGGATTAACAGAGACACAGGTAATAGATTTACTAGAAGAACTAAAAAAAGAAGGAATAATACAAGAAGTAGAAGAAGGATTTATTAGTCTCGTCCCGTAAAGCTCAAAAGACTTGCATCCTTTCTCAACGCCTTATCCATGCTTTTTCCAAGGATTTGTAAAATAGAGTCAGCTATGGGTTTTATCTGCTTATTTATATAATGATCATAATCAATCTTGTGCTTAATCTTCCCAACCGGTTCAGGACCACTAATAGTTATAACATATTCTATGATATTACTCTTAAGTTCTTTTCCTAGTAATTTAGCAGCCTTTACATGAGGAGGAGTGGTCTTTATATATTCAGATAAAGGCTTTCTTAAAGCCTTTTTATATACTAATAGATCATCTAGTTCTCCCTTCTTGAGCCGAGAGATAAAGTTGTTAATAAATTCTTCTACAGGTTCATTTCTAAACACTCTTAGTAATAATTCTCTCTGGAAATTTCTTGCAAGCATAGTCCAGTCACGTCTCACAGCTTCAACTCCTACTAGGTCTAATTCCTCTTTGCCATTAATTCTTACTAGTCCAGCATATTTCTTCTTAGCCCCTTCTCCACTTATACCACTCCTAGTCTTAAAGAACATTAGCTTAACATAAACCTTTTCAAACTCTATTTCTAGGTAGCTCTCCCTCTGATACTCTTTCTTGACCCATTCCTTATAATAACTATTTATCTCTTCTTCCAGCTTTTTTCCTAATTGCCCAGCTTTTTCATATTCCTTTAGACCAGTATCTACAAACACTGAATCAGTATCAGAATATATTACTTTATAGCCCTTTTCCTCTATAAAGGATGCTGTTTTTTGTACTATTAGCCTTCCAAAAGCTGTTATAGCATTAGCAATACCAAGATTATAATATCTACAAACAGGATTAGCCATTGCTCCAAACATGCTATTCATTAATATTTTTAATGCATGACTCCTAGCTACTTCATTGTTTCTCTTTGCCTCCTGTCTACGCTGCCATAAAACAGTCAATAACTCAGATATTATTCCCTCTGGTTTTAGCTTAAAACATACATTATTAGGGGCTCTTATCAGGTCTTCTTTATTATTACTACAAGAAGTAAATGTTAAGGGATCAATATTAAAAGTTTTCATAATACTTGGATATAGGCTCTTAAAATCCAATACTAACGCATTTTCATATAAACCAGGGATTGGCTCTTTAACATAACCCCCAAGAATGCTCTCTTCTTTTTCCTCATAATCAACACTTCTCGCAACAAGACCCCTCTTCCTAAGATTACTTAGATAAAGTGCATCAAAGGCAGAAATACTACCACCAACCCTATCCAATGTCAGGCCTGTAATACTAGACTTTTCTAGCGCAATGTTTAAAGCATTACTATTCTTCACAACCATAAATGCTAGGAATGCGTCAACTAGATTATATGCAACAAGCTTGGAGGGATCATTCTTATAATAATCATAAATCGTGGGCCCCCTATCCATACCCTTAATCAGTTTTCCCTTACCAATAAAGAGCTGTGCAGCTGTTTCAAGCTTATAATCTTCAAGAGGAATATACGCATCTCTCATCAAAGAAATACCATCAAGTATCTGCCTACCAAAACATTTAGCAGTAGACCTCCTCAAATAGCTCTTAGTTATTCTTAGTTCTATGTCTGAACCATCCCTACCTATACCAAGCTTAATACCTAATGCCTTTGATTTCTCTCTTAGAAACGCTAGATCAAAGTCTAAAAAGTTCCAACCAGTAATAACATCTGGATCTTCTTCTCTTATTATTGATACAAATCTCTCTAGTAATGCTGTTTCGTTTGGTTCTATATATATTTCTGGTATTCCTAATCTCATTTCTCTTAGATCTTTATTACTCTTTAAATCCTTTACAATTCCTTGCTTTAGGTTTTCTCTTTCGTTTTCACTCATTCCTGGGTAACAAATGATGGTATAGCTTTTCCTAGGAGAGTAAAGACTTATAGCTAATATCCTTGACTCATCTGGATCTGTTTCTATATCCATGGAAATTACTCTTAGATCTTCCATTGAGAACTTCTCTTGTGAAGCTCTTATGCTGGGTGATTCAATATGCAATCCATGCTTATCTCTCTTTTCTTGTTCTTCTTTATTAAAGGAAAGCTTGATAGTTGTTGTTAACTCATGGTCTATTAGGAATCTCTGAACAAATCTTATATCCGCCTCATAGGTGTTTATCTCTTTTTCTTCTAAATAGTTTCTCAGTTTGGGAACATCTTTAGGATTATATAATATGATTTTTACGACTTCTTCCCCTGTATCCATTGTTTTTAGGTTTGTATTCTTCACTTCTTTTATCATCTCCTCGAAATCCTTATCTATTC
>JAGGZC010000052.1 GCA_021162185.1 Candidatus Woesearchaeota archaeon
TCCTGTTCCTCACAGCATTCCTACTTTATAGCCTTGGGATTATTCCAAAACTCTTCCTAATAGCCATGGGTCCAATACAACTAGCAACAGCAATAACTGGTGGACTGATAAGTCTAAGTGTTTCAAAGGGAATCGTATATATTTACTCTAGGAGAGATTAGAACCAGTTTATTAAGGATAGATTTCCAATGAAGAACCCTTAGAAGATTAAGAGCCTTCAACTCTCCCAAAAGATTACTCGTAAGATGTTCCATCAAAAATATTTATAAATGATTCTCTTTTTTCTACCCAAAGGTGAGCCAAATGAAAATAAAGCTAGATGGAAAAGAAATAGAAGTAAAAAAAGGGATTAGTGGAGAAGAACTCATAGCAATGCAGGGATTAAAAGATGTTATTGCACTAGAAATAGATAACAAACTTGTGGATTTATCCACAACTATTACTACTCCTTGCACTATTAAGACAATCACTTTAAAAGATCAGAAAGGAATGGAGATATTCTGGCATAGCTCTGCACATGTGTTGGCTGCAGCTGTTAGAAAGCTTTATCCTAATGCAAAGCCAACTATTGGTCCACCAATAGAGAATGGTTTTTATTATGACTTCGCGGATCTAAAGATAAGCGAAGAGGACTTGGAGAAAATAGAGAAGGAGGCATTAAAGATTATTGAAAGCAATGCAAAACCAGAAAGAAGGATTGTCTCAAAAGAAGAAGCATTAGAGTTATTCAAGGATAACAAGTACAAAAAAGAGTTGATAGAAGAGTTTAGTGAGAATGGAGAAGAACTAACAGTCTATGACATTGCTGGATTCATTGATCTATGTAGGGGCCCACATCTACCAAGTATTGGCTTGATAAAGGCGTTCAAGGTGTTAAAGACTAGTGGTGCCTATTGGCGTGGAGATGCAAACAATGAGCAATTAACAAGGATTTATGGTATAAGTTTCCCATCTAGAGAAGAGTTAAAGCAATACTTGAAGCAACTAGAAGAAGCAGAGAAGCGTGACCATAGAAAGATAGCCAGACAGCTAGAATTGTTTAGTATCCATGAAGAAGGCCCAGGGTTTCCATTCTGGCATCCAAAGGGTTACAGGATTTATAGGGCATTAGAGGAATATATGCGTGAATTATTGTTTAGAGAAGAATACCTAGAAGTAAAGACCCCAATGATTCTAAACAAGAAGCTATGGCTCCAGAGCGGGCACTGGGATCACTACAAGGAAAACATGTATTTCACAAAAATTGACAATGAGGAATACGCAGTGAAACCAATGAATTGTCCTGGGCACATACTAATATACAAGACAAGGGTTCACAGCTATAAAGAGTTTCCATTAAGAATGGCAGAGTTTGGACTAGTTCATAGACATGAATTAAGCGGAGTGCTTAGCGGGTTATTCAGAGTTAGGTGTTTTACTCAAGATGATGCACACATATTCTGTAGGGAAGACCAGATAAAGCAAGAAATAAGAAACATCTTGAGATTGATAAACGAGATATATAGCACTCTTGGATTCAAATACAAGACAAATTTGAGCACTAGGCCAGAAGACTATATGGGTAGGCTTGAATTATGGAATAAAGCAGAACAAGCATTGAAAGAAGCACTAAAAGAAGAAGGGATGAGCTATGAGATAAAAGAAGGAGAAGGAGCATTCTATGGTCCAAAGATCGACTTTGAGATCACTGATGCTCTAGGCAGAGAGTGGCAATGCGCAACTATTCAGCTAGACTTCCAGATGCCAGAGAGATTTGACTTGACATACATGGGTGAGGATGGAACAATGAACCATAGACCAGTAATGATTCATAGAGCAATATATGGAAGCCTAGAAAGATTTATAGGAATATTGATCGAGCACTTTGCTGGAAAGATGCCATTATGGCTCAGCCCTGAACATGTACGCATAATCCCAGTGGCTGATAGGCATTTAAGCTATGCTGAAAAGATTAGGCAAGAATTGAAAAAGAACAAGTTTTACGCAACAATTGATGATAGAGATGCAAGCCTAAACAAAAAGATCAGGGAGGCTCAACTAGAAAAAGTGAACTATATAGTAGTTGTTGGAGACAAAGAGGTAGAAGAAGGAACAGTGAATATTAGGGCTAGAGATAATAAGTTCCAGTTAACAACAACCATAGAGAAATTCATAGAGGGGCTAAGAAAAGAGAGAGAAGAAAAAATATTGGAAGCAAAGAAAGAATATTTTGAGTAAGACTTAACTAAATCTTTATTGTTGTTTTTATTTATAACTCTTCAACTTCTCTTTTACCCTTTTCAAGTTCTTCTACCTGTTCCTTATCTAATTCAAGTAGTAATGCTTGAAACTCCCCTACATGTGTTTTTTCTTCTCTTGCAATATCTAGAAGCATTGCCTTTAACTTCTTGTTCCTTGTCATGGCTGCTAATTGTTCATAAAGATTCACAGCATCAAGTTCTGCAATCATCCCTATCCTCAAGATTTGCTTATCTAAGTCTTTCCCTTTTAATTTTTCAACTTCTATAGGTATCTGAGATAACATACTTCCACCTCCTATATACTTGTCATGTGGTCACTTGCATATACTTAAAAATTTTGTGAAAACTAGGAAATCAAGAGGATCCTAAGAATCAGGAATAGAAACTTACCTTTGATCCTTTAATCATTCTCAAGATTTGGTCAATGTTTCTTCCAAGTTCTTGCGGATAATAGAGTATTGCTCTAATAATTCCTTTATACCCAGCAATAATTATTGAAGAAGTAAAATAAAAAAATCAAAATAAAAACTTATCTCTTCTTCAATAGCCAGTAAACAAGTCCTGCAACTACTACAACAGCTACTACTATACCTACTATTGCTAATGTAGACATTTTCTCACCTCCTTCCTGTTAGTCTAGAGATATAATCCTTGAAAGATTTGTATTCCTTAAACAGTCTTGATAATGTAGTTGATTTATTATGTTCTCCAATTTTCCTGAGTTTTTTCAATACTGGATTTAGGTCTTTCACTATAAAGTATTGTACTATTCTATTAAATCCATTAACAAAGCTTGTGGTTGAGTAGTAATAGAACTCTCTACCCTTCTTTGTATAACCAATAAGCCTTAATTCTCTGAGCTTTTTTAATGCCCTACTTACTAGTCCTCTACTATAATGAATCTTGTTAACAATCTCTTCTTGTGTTAGTGGCTTAGACATTATTAAGAGTAATCCCCACACCCTTCCAGCTGTTTCTCCTATTCCCCATTGTTTCGCGATTTTTGCAAATAATTCTAGGAATTCATTATAGTTATTATTGTTGTAAACATTCATTTTACTTTTTAGTAAAAAGTAAAA
>JAGGZC010000086.1 GCA_021162185.1 Candidatus Woesearchaeota archaeon
ATACTTGACTTGTCTAGAGAAACATTTAGTATAGTTATATTATCTCCTGTTCCTTTAGAGTAATCATCCATCTGTAAGTCATCATCAGCACCATTATTAATAATCACTCCATCCTCAAGCAATACATTATCTGGCTCTATACCACTACCAAGAATGTTTATAGCCTCATAACTCGTATCTTGTTGAACCTTGAAATCCTTAACATATACATTAGTAACACCATTAAACACTATTCCAGATTCTCTTGAATTATTAACAGTTAAGTCATAAGCATCAACATATTTAATACTATATGGATGAAAACCATAAGTAGTATTATAAATCACGAGATTCTCATATCTATTATGATGCTGCCCTGCAAGCCATTTAATCTCATCTGCACTTAATGCTTTATCAAATATGACGAATTGGTCTATCTTACCATCAAAGAAATATGTAACAGTAGTTCCCGGATCCCCCCATATATCATCACTTATAGTGGCACCAATACCACCACCATCACTATGAGCATTAATAGTAGAAGAGGGTACAGTGGTGGTCCCTTTCAAAGTGCCATCTAAGAAGAGTGAAACTGCTCCAGAATTAAAGACCAATGCCACATGATGCCAGTTACTAGTATCAGTAAAAGAAGTTCCAATAGAATAATTCTGAATACTATATGCAACTCCTCCCTCCAGTTTATTGTTATAAATCCTAATTGCCATACCATATCCTCTTCCTCCCTCGTCAAACAAGGTTTGTCTTGTAGATGTGTCATCAGCCTTAAACCAAAGAGCAACCGTCCTACTAGAAAAAGCATCATGGAGAAAACCACTACTAGAACCAGAAGCTGCTAATTGAATATAATCATCACTCCCATCTAGTGATAGGGCACCAGTACCAGAGCCTGTTAGAGAACCCCTATAAGTAGGACTCCCACTAGCAGTTCTGTTTCTTTGATTAAAACTATAATCATCGATCAGTGAAGCTGTTCCTGTTCTAGCGTTAAAGTTGTATAATATTTCCATCCATTGATTGGCATATGGTTCTAGGTTATCAAACACTCCACGATAGAACCCTCTAAGAGTACAATCCTTGACTGTTATGTCCCCAACACCCATAATCCTTATACCAGTTGTCATTGCTGGTAGGTTTACATCATCCCAGAAAACCTTTTGACCATACTGTGCAGGTTCTGCTAGGTCACCAACATATCTACCATAAGAAATCAACTCAATCTGATTGATCCTATCAGTTATTGGGAATCCAGCACTTACCCAGTCATTATAAAGATTCCTAGAATACTGTGTCCATGTATCAAGACTTGGAACAGTTAAAGAGATTGTCTTGCTAGTAGAAGTATTAGAAGGACAAGTATAAGTAGCTCCATTGTCATAACAATAATGTATCTCTCTTCCTTCAATGGTTTTTACAACTAATTCAAATCCATATCCACCATTATTATCATTATTATCAAGATAAACCCACCAAGACATGCTCTGAATCTTTGTATAAAAAACCATTGTGGGCTCAATACTCATTGAGAGTTTAGCATATCCAACAACATCAGAAGAACTCGTTATAGTAGTAGAATCAGTCATTCCAGAATGAGTACCAGTGTGATGCCTAGTAGTGCTATCCCTATCCGCTGTTGCTCCGTAACTAGTTGATTCAACCCACCTAGTGCTTCCTTCTTCAAAGCTCTCATCCCATATGAGATTAGTGGATCCATTGACCTCCTTGTTTTTACAATCAATAGTAATATCTCCCGTTCCTGGGATCAAGAAATCTCCATGACACTCCATGTTTTTTGATAAATTGAAATCATTATAGATAACATCTCCACACTCAAAGCATTGATGAGTAGTAGTACTTATACCATCTATACATGCCTTATCACTAGCAGAACAATCATCAGAGTTATCAGATAAACATTCATAAATTCTATCATCCCAATAACAATGGCATAGCTGGTTTGCACCATTACAAACCCATCCTAGGCTATCACAAGTAGTTTGATCGCTAGCTAGACTATTACAATAATCATTACAACCACCTGAAACTCTATAGGTCTCATTTGTAACATTCTCCTGTGAAACATTAATAGGAGTAATATTCATTGTCACATTATTAATCAATGCATTATAGGCATCAATCCTTGAATAGTATCTATCATTGATCAGGATTGGTTTACCAGTAGTCATTAATCTCTCTTTTATAGCGCTACTATTCATTGATTGGTTTATTGCTTTAAGCATTGCCACTACTCCAGCTACGTGTGGAACAGCCATACTCGTACCACTAGCAGTGATACTTACTCCTCCAATTGTCTTTGTGTTTATATCTACTCCTGGTGCTAGCAGGCTTGTAATATTATTAATATTACTAAAGCTTGCTAGTTCATCATTCTTCGTTGTAGCACCAACACTGATCACTCCACTCCCACACGCAGGGGCTTTTATAGATGCAGAACTAGCATCATTACCAGTAGCAGCTATACATATCAATGACTCGTTTAAGCACTGTTCTGCTATGGGATCAGAATCACAGTATCCCTCATAGCTCCCAGCACCAAAACTCATTGATAGAATACTCGCATTATGAGCCATACAATAATCTATTCCTTGAAGAATCATGGATGCATAGCCCTCTCCACTAGAGTTTAAAACCTTTACAGCTATGATCTCTGCTCCTGGAGCAATGCTCTTAGCAATGTATGCAATCATTGTTCCATGACCATTATCATCCATTGGATTAGAATCATTGTTCACAAAGTCATAACCATAGCTATAACTAACCACTCCTGGATCTATACCAGTGTCTAATATACAAATCCTTGCTCCTTCTCCATTGCTAATATTCCATGCTTCTACTGCTCTAATAACATGTTTTGTCTCATTGACTAGTGCTTCTACTCTTTCATCTTCACTTATTCCTTGTACTTCTACTAGGTTTGAGAGTGCTGCAATTGTGTCCCTATCTGCCTCTATTGCTACATATCCTCTTGCTCTTGCTATTACTCTTAGTTTCTTGCTTATTCCCTTGCTCTTTAATAATTGCTCTGCATTTTTATCTATATCCATGCTCTTTGTCTTTACCAGTATTCTTACTCTTTCTTTTTCTCTTAGTTTCTCTATTCTCTCTACGAGTCTCGTATCAATTTTTTCCAGCTTTAGACTAATCCTTCTCGTAATATTGGTTATGTTTGATATATTTGTCTCCATAACTTTAATCATGAACTCGTTACTCTTAACCACTTCTTTTCCATCAGTAGCATAGAAGTATAACAAGAAGCTTCCTTGTTTTAATGCTTTTATGCTCACAATGTTTTTATTAATGTTAATCTCTAATCCTTTAACAGTCTTAGCATCATAACTCAGTGAGTCATTATCAGTATCCATAAAGTATTCGTCAAGATTTATTACTAGTACTTCTCCTCTTACTATTTCATGATCCTCGATTGGTTTAACCATTACTGGTGGATGATTTTCTTGTTCAAGGAATGTATATGAAACATTATTAACCCATAGTGATCCATTCACAACTACTATGAATAGTTTATCAACACTATCAGCATAGAAGCTACAAGTATCAATACACTCATCCTCTATTAATATATTCTTTTCGCTTCTATTACTCCTAGTTTGATTTATCCTAGAAGGGCCTATAGACTCATTTATAGTACTAATATTCTCTTTTTCTAATGACTCGTTTAATGACTCATTGAGATATATGCCTAATGATTCATTCATAGATATGTTTCCACTAATATTAAGATTGCCTGACAAGTTCATGGAGAGGTTTTCTCCTTCATCTAGAGTAGTATTACTAATATTCTTCTCCATGACTATGGAAATATTTGACTCATTTATTGACTCATTAGAAATAACCATTCCCACTAGCATTGATTCAATGTTTTCTAACACTCTTGTATCAAAAACTCTTAATACTTGGTTATTCACAACTATGTATCCATATGCATACCCAGTTCCATTGAAATGTGCATTAATCTTTAAACCCCTAGGATTAGATATTCCGAGGTTAATACTATGATTTCCCTCGCTGAAGGATTGGTTAATACTAATAGTTTTAAGCTCTCCCCTAGCAGTGAATCTACCAGTAATAGAGGGTTCTCTCAAGAAGAATATGGCTACAAATAGTATTATTGCAAGTGCTAGAGCTACCAGGCTTTTAGTATCATACTCTTCTATCTTCATAATGGGCCCCTCTCCTAGTAGCCAATATTATCATTCTTATTTATATTTTTTTCTATTAATCCATGACAAAACTTTTAAAGAATAAGAATAATCCATACATATGGCCCCACTAATAGCAGTGATTGGATCAGGAAAGGGAACATGGAATAATGTTGCAAGCATTATAAAGCTAACAGATTGGGATAAAGTAATACTGATCACTAATAAGTTTGGAAGAGAAAACTTTCCTAAGCGTTTCCCAGGTATAAATCCAGAATTCATAGTGATAGATGAAGAACAAGATATACGAGAAATAGCAAGCATGATCAGTGAAAAATTAAAACCCTTACTATCCCATGAACTAGACATTGCTCTAAACATTGAGAGCGGTTCTGGAAAGATACACACAGCTATACTAGCAGCACTAATGGGCCTAGGATTAAGCTTTAGATTAGTAGGTGTTAGCAATGACTCATTAATAGAGATAACCACTAGTCCCTACTCTTTGACAGAACAATAAACATGGAATCCCTTCTTCCTTGCAAGAGTATCAACATTTCCAAACAATTCATACATATATTCCATTAATGTCCTCCCACCCTTTCTATGTCTAGCCACGAGTTGGAATAAACCACCATGCTTCAACCACTCAAAGGATTGCTGTATCATTCCTACACAGATCCTTCTACCAGCACTCATAGGCGGATTGAGTAATATAGAATCAAAGAATGGTTTCCCGAATGGAAGAGAATTAAACATATCCCCCTGAAAGATCTCTATTTTTACATTGTTTAGTTCCGCATTCCTTCTTGCTAGCATTACTGCTCTCTTATTTATATCAGTCATGACAACCCTTAGAGATGGATAAGCCTTTTTTAGAGCAATACCCAGAGCACCATACCCACAGCCAAGATCTAGGATTGTCCAATCTGGATTAATGATAGCCTTCTCTATTAATAGCTCTGTGCCTGGATCAATCCTCTGCTTGGAGAATACCCCGCTACTAGTTAGGAATCTAAGCTTGTTCCCCCTTAGAAATGCCTCTATTTCCCTAATCCTTATTCTTGATCCTGGTTGTTCTGAATAGTAGTGTTCCATCTTGTAATACCTAAAAGCCTATAATCCAACGCATTCACAGCTCTAAGTATTTCTCTCTCAGTGGATCCATGGATAACTATGCATAAACCATATACATCAACACTCGTAGTACCATTAGTCTTTACCAAATAGAAGACAGGGCTTACAAGGCTTGCATTACCACAATCAACAACAGTTATGTCTTTATTAGTCCTATTCTCTGGTAGATATGTAACTCCTAGGATTGTTCTCTTGTTTAAGAGATTGCCAACAATCTTTTGTAGCTCTATTGCTGATACCACTCTAAGAGAAGGTGCTTTGGGAGACATTGTTATATATAATAATCTTACAAATGGATTATACAAAACATTGATTATTCCTGGATCAATACTAATATTTTCCACTTCTCTTGGATGATAATACATAGTAATCATTGTATCCCTACCATTTACATTAATCATTGTATGCCAGAAACCTTCTTTATCCTTATAGAACTCAAAGTTGTTATAGCTATAATCCTTAACCAACAACCTTGGGATTAATATGAATCCGAGTAGTATTACCACTAATCCTAAACCTATCCATATATATTTACTCTTCACCATTTTGGGTTAATAAAATGCTTAAATAATCAGTAACGAGTACTCCTTCATAGGGATTGTCAAGTAGGACTATTACACAATTATTAGTACTAATCATTCTAGGATATATTGCTGATAAATTCTCATTCATGGCTTGTCTAAACACTATTACCCCTACTTGTTCAGATGCATTATCACAATTCAATACTGGGAGCAAATAATTCGTACTATTCCTAGTGATAGCCTCTATTACTTGTACATTATTCTGAGCAACATTATTCCTAAACATAAACCTAGCAGGATCTAGGAATGCCAGATAATTTGTATCCATATATGGATCAAAACTATAAATAATGAATTGTTTATCAGCTAGAAATGATAACTGTCCGAGTTTTTTACTAGCATTCTCGCTTAATAGTAGTGCTGGATTGGTATAAACCTTTATATTCACATCCCTCTTTGATAATACATAGTATCCATCATTACTGATCTCTATATGATACCCCTTGAGCTTGCTTGTAGATCTATTACTATTATATAAGAATCCAGCAATACTAGATATTAATGACACAGCTATTATAACTGTAAAAATTATTTCTAGCAGCTTCTTCTTGTCCTCCTTCCTCCTCTTAGGAAGATATCTCTTCTTCTTGGCCATTTTAGAACATAAAAATATCCCCGCCCCCGGACTCGAACCGGGAACCTTGCGGTTACGGCTAGCACCCATTCATTAATAGCTCTTGCCTCTTCATGGGTGCATCTACAGCCGCACGCTCTACCATTGAGCTAGGCGGGGATAATGCTAGGAGTAGTTATTGTGTTTAAAAAACTTTTCTTTACTCTGGTTTCATAAATGGGAATAAGATCACGTCTCTAATGCTTGGAGCATTTGTAAGCAGCATTACCATTCTATCAATACCCAATCCTAAGCCTCCTGCTGGTGGCATTCCATACTCTAATGCTTCTACAAAGTCCTTGTCATATGGGTTTGCCTCTTCATCTCCCTTCTTGAGCATCTCTGCTTGTTTTTCTAGTAACTCTTTCTGCCTTATTGGATCATTCAGCTCTGAGTAAGCATTACCCACCTCCATTCCAGCAATGAAGGGTTCAAATCTCTCAATCATGCCTGGCTTGGATCTATGATCCTTGCATAGAGGAGTGCTCTCGACTGGGTAATCAGTTATGAATACTGGCTCCCATAGCTTGTCTTCTACTAGTTCCTCGAACAATGCAAGGATTGCTGCTCCCCTTGTCTTTTGTTCTAGCTCTATGCCATGCTTGTCTACTTCTTTGAATAATTCTTCATCACTCATAGAGTCTACATCAATACCTGCATATTCTCTTAATGCTTCATTCATACTCATTCTTTTCCATGGCTTCTTGAAATCAATCTTTCTTCCTTGATACTCTATAATTGTTTTTCCATATATCTTTTTCACTACATACTCATAGAGGTCTTCTACTAGTCTCATTATATCTTTATAGTCAACATATGCCCAGTATGCCTCCATCATTGTGAACTCTGGGTTATGTCTAGCGTCTATGCCTTCATTCCTAAAGTTTTTACCTATCTCAAACACCTTATCGAAGCCTCCTACTAGTAGGCGCTTCAAGTATAGCTCTGGACTAATCCTTAGATATATATCCATATCCAAGCTGTGTATATGTGTCTTGAAGGGTCTAGCCCTTGCCCCTCCATATACTGGTTGGAGTATAGGCGTCTCTACCTCTATGAAGCCCTTCTTCTGCATGAATTCTCTTACAAGACTAATTATCCTTGAACGAGTAATGAATCTATTAACTGATTCAGGATTGGTCAATAAGTCTAGATACCTCTTCCTGTATCTAAGCTCCTTGTCCCTTAAGCCATGATACTTTTCTGGGAGTGGTCTAATACTCTTGGCTAGTATTGTAAAATCTTTCACCATTATTGTTAATTCTCCTGTCTTTGTTGTTATGAGCTCTCCCTTGACACCTATATGATCCCCAATGTCTATTAATTCTAATAGTTCATAGCTCTCATTCAATACATCCTTTCTAAACATTAATTGTATTCTACCAGTATAGTCTGAGATATGCATAAAGCATAGCTTACCCATCCTTCTCAGAGAGATTATTCTACCAGCAGTGCTAATCTCTTTGCCTAATCCCTTCTCAGTGAGTTCTCCTATTAAGAATTCTTTTTTATACCCGTATGGATAGGGATCTATTCCCTTCTCTCTGAGTTTCTCCATTTTTCTTATCCTAATATCCATCAACTCTCTCAATGGTTTTTGCTCAGCCATCCTTTCACCTCACAAGAGTTTTAGATCCTTGACTATTTCATCTATTAACTCTTCTTTGTCTGGACCTATTGCTCCACATGTAATTGTTCCAGGAGGAATAACTGTTAGACCAGCATCTCTAATTATTACAGTGTTTAACCCAATCCTTTTAGCCTTATTAATCCTAGCTATGAGTTCTTTCTCATTATTGATTTTTAACACTACTTTTTTCGCTCCCTCTCTACGCCATTTCTCTACTATTTTCTTGTCTTTATGCTTTATTACTGCTTCAAGGCTTGCATGAGCTACTTGTACTGCTAGCTTGCCTTTTGGTAGTTTCAGGTCTTGTCTCACTATTATTGCTTGTTTATACATATATTCACGGCAGTTCTCCATGTTTAAATATTTTTTTATAGAGAAGGAAGAAAAAAGAATATAATGCTTCTTGATTTCTCAAGAGTTAAGGAGGTGTGTGGATCTATATTATGATTTTTTATGCATGAACATTCTGGGATTATATACATAAAAACTTTCTTTCAATATTGAAAAGAAATAATAAAAAAATTTATAAATAAAAACCATGAGTTTTTAGAAAAGGAGAGTAGGGGTGGCTATAAACATGCTTCAAAAGAGAGAGGAATATGCCGTAGTATTAGACTTCCTACCAAATGGGTATCCATCAGACCCAAGACCATTACACATGAAGCCAAGCATAGCGCAAGCCATAGGAAAAGAAACATTCATATTACTAGAACTAGTAGCAAAGAGGGGAGTATTCCTCCAGCCACATGAAACAGTATACATTGGGAGTGGAAAGAGAGAAAAGATACATCACATAGTTGGAAGAATACCAATGGAGAAATTAACAAGCACTGCAAAGACAGAGCTAGAACCAGTAATAGTTGAACTAGTAAAAGAACAAGAAAAAAGATTTGTAGAGTTCTTCAACAAGGCAGGACCAATAACAACCAGGATGCATAGTTTGGAGCTTATACCAGGCATTGGGAAGAAGCATATGTGGGAAATCCTAGAAAAAAGAGAGGAAAAATCATTCACAAGCATAAAAGACATAGAAGAAAGAGTGAAAGGATTAGCAGACCTAGAAAAAGCAATCGCAAAGAGGATAATACAAGAATTAGAGGGCAAAGAAAAGCATTACTTGTTCGTCCCACCAATGAAGAGGAAAGAATAATGCTGATCATATTCGACTTGTGGGGAACCCTATTAATACCACCAAAAACACTTATAGCAAGAATAAGAGAAATCCCCCTACTAGAGATAAGAGACAAACAGGAATTCATAAGACTACTAGAAGAAGCAGCCTATAGAAAGCCTATAAGTCTAGAGGAAGGAGTAAGCCAGCTCATAGACACATTAATACTCAAGGGATACGAGATAAAGAATAAAGAGGAATTAAGACAAGAACTATTGAGAGCGATAAGACAAAACACCATGGAAGCAAAACCAAGAAAAGAGTTAAGAGAAGCATTAATACTTGCAAGAAAGCATGCAAAAACAGCGATACTGAGCAATACAAGCAAGGAGTCATGGATGCTTATAGATAAAAAATACGGGCTTTCAGGAATGGTTGATGAATGCTTCCCCAGCTTTAAGACAGGGCTATTAAAACCAGACCTAGAAGCATTCATAAACGTTATTAGCCATTTCAAAGAGAAAGCATTCAACACAGTGATGATTGGTGACTCTTATCATTCAGATTATCTCCCTGCAAGAATGCTTGGAATGAGAGCAGTACTAATAAAAAGGGATGACTCACTACTAGGCATAGTTAAAAGGACTCTATCAAGAAAGATAAGAATAGAGAGAAGGAATCCTTAATGTAGTCTACCCTTATTGGCATTAATACTAGGCCTAACTTTTTCTGCACCAATACCTTTCCTTCTCAAACCCCTAGCCTTTCTAGCAGCACTAGTTAATCCTCTAAAAACTCTTCCCCTCTGCCTTGCAACAGGGCCTAGTCTTGGATCCTTCTGTATGGCTGGATGATCCCTATCTAGGAGTATTACCTCATACCATGCATATCTCCCATCCTTTGCTAATAGATAAGAGTTGAGCACCTCGCAATTCCTATACTTCCTAGCAGCTCTCTCCTCTGCTATTTGCTGATAATTCTTGTTAACAACCTTTACTAGTCTAGAAGTCTTTGGACGCCTACCACCACTAGGCTTCTCTCTCTTTCTACCACCACGAGCAACTCTTACACGAACAACTATTACGCCTTGCTTAGCTTTATATCCCAGTGATCTAGCCCTGTCAAGCCTTGTGGGTTTCTCTACTCTATGAATAGCTGGTTCCTTTCTCAACTGGATTAATAGCTCTTTATATCTCTCTCCAAGGTTTTCCTTTGGTTTCTTCCATAGCTCTCTGAGATATTGATATAATCCCTTCATTTTTCTCGTTCTGGGAGATGGAAAACCATTTATAAATATTGCTATTAGGAAAAGAAAGAAATGATTTATAAAAAAATTTTTATATATCCCTTCTACACGAACATCAAGAGGGGAGGAAATAATGACATATATTAAAAGAATAATAATCCAGGGTTTCAAGAGTTTTGGGAGAAGAACAGTTATAGATCTAAACCCTGGTTTTAGTTGCATAATTGGTCCTAATGGGGCTGGGAAGAGTAATATTCTAGACGCATTGTGCTTTGTATTAGGAAAAACCTCTGCAAAAGGATTGAGAGTTGAAAGAGCGAGCCATTTAATATATAATGGAGGAAAGACAGGTAAGCCCGCTACAAGTGCTAGAGTATCTCTAATTCTTGATAACAGCAACAAGATCTTCCCGGTAGAAGGAGATCTAGAGATAGCTAGGATATTGAAACAAAACGGGCAGAGCACTTATAAGATTAATGGGAAAACCACTACGAGGCAACAAGTATTAGAAATATTGAGTCTTGCAAAGATTAGACCAGAGGGATATAATATCATCCTCCAGGGAGATATCACAAGGTTTATTGATATGACCCCTCTAGAAAGGAGGAAGGTATTAGAAGATGCTAGTGGTATATATGTATATGAAGAGAAGAAAGAGAAAGCATTGAGAGAGCTAGCAAGAGTAGAAGAAAGAATCCATGAAGCAAATATTGTATTAGCAGAGAGAAAAGCAGTACTAGAAGAGCTGGAAAAGGACTATAAGACTGCTAAGAGATACAAGGATTTAGAGTCAAAAATAAAGAGGAACAAGAAGACACTACTCGTATATCAGAAAGAGAAAAAAGAAAAAGAGAAGGGAAAAGTAGAGAAAGAAATAGAGAAAAACCAGCTAGAAGCTGATAGCATAAAGAAAAAATTAGTAGAAATAGAGCAAGAGATAAAGAAAAAGAAAGAAGAAATAGAAAAGATAAACAAAGAGATAGAAGCAAGAGGAGAAAAAGACCAAGTAGAGACTCATAGAAGAGTAGAGACATTTAAAGTGGAACTAGCAGTTCTGAAAGAAAAATTACTCAACCTTGAAAACGAGTTAATGGAGACAACTAATAGAAAAAAACAATTAGAAGAAGAATATAATAGCTTGAAAGAAAAGATTTCTAGGAATAAAAATGAGATAAAGACAAAGAGAGAGATGCTACAGAGAAAAGAGAGAGAATACAAAGAGATAGAAAGAAGAATAGAAGAGCTAAAAAAAGAATCAAGCATGGATAGAGTGATAGAAATAGAGAAAGAAATAGAAGAAATAGAAAAGAAGATAGAAGGACTGGAACAAGAAACAAGCAAGATGAGAGAAGAAGAACAAGAACTAGTAAGAAGACAAGGGCAGCTAGAAGCAATGTTGGAAAATATGAATACAAGAATGGAGAGAATAAAACAACTAGAAAAAGAACACAAAGAACAAGTAAAGAAACTAGAAGGATTAAAGAAAGAATTCACAAGCCTCGCAACAATGCTTAGTAATACCATTGATCATGACTCAGAACTAGCAAAACAGATAAGCCATGCTAGACAAGTCCTAGACAAGAAGAGAGAAGAACTAGCGAAAAAGAAGACTAGAGCTGAGAGTATTGCAGAAATAGCGGCAGGAGATCTAGCAATAAAGAAAGTACTAGCAAGAAAGCTACAAGGAGTGTATGGAACTATTGGTCAGTTAGGAAGCGTGGAAAAGAAGTATAACAAAGCAATGACAATAGCAGTTGGAAGAAGAATAAAGGACATAGTCATTGAGGATGACAAGATTGGAGAAGAAATAATAAATTATTTGAAAAGGAACAAAATAGGAGTAGTGAATCTTTTACCATTAAAAAATCTAAACCCCCCAACTATTGACCCAAGAACAAGGAGAGCATTAAAGATTGAGGGAGTAGAAGGACTAGCAATAGACCTAATAAGTTATGACAAAAAGTATGAGAAAGCATTCCGATATATTCTTGGGAATACATTAATAGTAAGAGACATAGAAACAGCGAGAAGAGTTGGCATAGGTAAAGGCATAAGAATGGTCACACTTGACGGAGACCTCATAGAAGCAGGAGGAGCCATGCGAGGAGGATTTGTAAAAGAAACCACACTCGGATTCAAAGAAAAAGAGATCATGCAAGAGATAAGCATTCTTGAAAAAGAGATTGATGATCAAGAAAGATTACTCAGAAAACTAGAAGAAGAAAGAGAGGAAAACCAGAGAAAAATAGAGGAATTAAGAAATAGGAAAGCAGAGATAGAAGGAGAGATAATAAAACTAGAGAAAAGCCTCCATATATCAATAGAAGACCTAGAAGCAGGAAAAGAAGAGATGGAGACAATACAAGGAGAAGTAAGGGATAACAGAGAAAAACTAATGGGCTTAAGAAGAGAAATAATGAACAAGACTAGAGAGATAGTAAAACTAAAGGCAAAGAGACAGGAATTGAAAGAAAAGATAAGTAATATTAGAAGCCCTGCAAAGCTAGCAGAATTAAGAGCATTTGAAGAAGAATACAGGAAACTAGAGAAAGAAATCTTCATATTAGACTCAAGTATTAAATCCATGGAGTCAGAACTCGAAACAGTTCTAAAGAGAGAAGAAGAAAGAATACAAAAAATCCTAGAAGAAATAAAGAAAAAAGATAAAGAAGCAATAAATAGAAAGAAAGAACTAGAACAAGAGATAAAGGAAAAAGAAGAAAAATTGAAGATAGAGGAAAAGAAAGAAGAAGAGATGCTAGGAAGATTCAAAGACTTATTCAAGATAAGAGCAAGGCATAATGATGAATTAAACAAACTAGAAGAAGAAAGAATAAAACTATTGACAAAGATAAAAGAAATAGAAGTAATTCAGAATAACCTAGCATTAGAAAAAGCAAGAATAGTAGGAGAACTAGCAGGAATAGAAGAAGAATTAAAACAATTCGAAGGCATAGAACCATTCAAGGATAAATCAATAGAGACAGCTAAGAGAGAGATCAGAGAGTTTGAAAGGATGATAGCTGGAATGCAGGTAAATCTAAGAGCACTGGAAACATATGAACAAGCAAAGAAAGAATTAAAATCGCTAGAAGAGAAAAAGAATATACTAGAAAAAGAGAAAGAAGACGTGATAAGACTCATAAACGAAATAGAGACAAAGAAGAAAGAGATATTTATGAGAACATTTAATGCTATAAACAAGAATTTCTCAGCGATATTCAAATTGCTATCAATAAAAGGACAAGCATTCTTAGAGTTAGAGGATAAAAAAGATCCATTCAACGGGGGAGTAATGATAAAAGTAAGATTAAAGGGAAGCAAATATCTAGATATAAGATCATTAAGTGGCGGGGAGAAAACATTAACAGCACTAGCATTCATATTTGCATTACAAGAATACGAGCCAGCATTCTTCTATATCTTTGACGAGGTAGACGCAGCACTAGACAAGAGAAACAGCGAGAAACTAGGACAACTAATAGCTGAATATTCAAAAAAGGCACAATACATAGTTATAACACACAATGATGCAGTAATGGAAAACTCACACTACTTGTATGGAGTAAGCATTGATAAAGAGGGAATAAGCAAGATTACAAGTCTAGAGATATAACCACTAAATAATAATAAAATTTATAATATGTGGAATCCCAACATTATCCATAATAAAAATACCTATCTCAAAAAAGACAAATGAAAGCATATGAAATAAAAATAAAAGAATATGAAGGGAAAAAAGTACTAGAAAAGATTGCTAGAGATGAATTTTTCATTGCCTCTTTAAAAAGAGAGATAGAAGCATATAACATCCTCCAAGGATTAAAAAACATACCCATGCCCATATATACAAAGATAAGTGAAAAAGAGGTTATTTTTATAAGAGAATACATAGAAGGAGAAACGCTTGGCGAGTATGCCATGAAAAATATAAAGAATGGTTCATGGAAAAATGAAAGAAAGGAAATCGAGCAAAAAATAATTGAACTATTGATAGAGATGCACAGGAAAGGGGTAGTTTTTCCTGATCTACATGAAGAAAATATTATTATAGACAAAGAAAAAAATATATACCTAGTTGATCTTGGAGGAATAAAGATAAAAGATGAGATACCCCTACAAGAGTTTATAG
>JAGGZC010000075.1 GCA_021162185.1 Candidatus Woesearchaeota archaeon
CAGCCGGATTGCAGCATTCTTTGCTGGTAGGATTATTGGAAAAGACCTAGAGATAGGGATTAGTGATAATGGATTCTATCTTGCCTCTAGTAAAAGGATCAATGCTTCTCGTATAATCGAGGCTATGGAAAAGGCTGATCTTAGGAGTATAGCAGAGATAGCTATTAATAATACCGAGTTATTATCCAGGCGTTTTAGACATGTAGCTACGCGTGGCTTTTTAGTGTTAAGGAGCTATAAGGGATATGATAGGAGTATTGGAAAGCAGCAGAGAGCTAGTCAGGCTTTAATGAAAGCCTTAAAACTAATAGATCCAGAATTCCCATTACTAGTAGAGGCTAAGAGAGAGGTATTAGAAGATGTTATGGATATAAACTCTGCAAGAGATTATATTGAAAGAATAAAGAATGGAGAGATAGGTATAGAAGAGATATACACCGAGCAGGTTCCAAGTCCATTTGCATTAGGATTAATAACACAGGGTTATAGTGATATATACAAGCAAACAGATCGACAAGAGTTTCTTAGAAAGATGTATGAATTAATAAATGCAAAGATCATGCTTGAAGATTCTAGGGCTAAGAAGGCTTGATCTTCAATATGAGTTTCCCCTTTTTGAATACCTTCACTACTCCTCCACTAGAAGATACTAATACTGCTATACTATTAGTAATAGTTGTTATGCCAACAGCTGCTAGATGCCGGGTTCCCCACCCTGGATATATCTTTGCATCTCTCAGAGCATCTTTAGGTGTGTTTATATATGTTCCTGCACTGATAATCGTTCCATCGAGATTAATTATGAATGCTCCATCTAGCTGTGCAAAATTTTTAATTGTCTCTTTTAATTCTTGATTCGTTATATTTGTAAGATCTGGTGGATACCCATAAAAAGGGTTTAACACTAGTTGTCTTAAATATGGTTTCAATTCTTCATAGTCACCTATAACGAATAATGTTCCAATAGGCTTTCCCTCCCTGCCCTCTAGCGCTATTTCTCTCGCAATATTTATAGTTGAATCAATAACTGCCTCATTTGTAACTAAGTCTTGAATCTTGAATCTTCCAATCCTAAATAATACCCTATCAACCTCTATTATGAACGATATTAGATCATAGTTACCAAATACTTCTCTATCCAATAATACTAATACCTTTGAATTCGAGTCAATCAATCTTTGAGAGATTGCTTCAAGAATAATGCTTTTCACAAATCTTTCTGCTTCATCAGTATCTGGTCTTTCTTGTTGATAATTAGCAATCCTTACACCTGTAGAGTCATATATGCTTATGTTTAAATATTCTTTTTCTTGTTCTCCTTGTTCTAAATATTCTTTGGGTAGAGAATCCTTCTCAACTATTATAGCTGTATCTACGTGTAGCTTTTTCAAAATTGATTGATTCAATAATAGAGTAGCAGTGAGTATAGCCATATATATACTAGTAGCCTTTATATATATAAATCTTTTGTTCTGCACTCTTGTAATGGACAAGTCTTACATAAAGGCTTTTTCTTGCAGTAAGTCTTTCCATGCATAACTATTAATGCATGAAACTCCTTTAAGTCATTCATATTGCTCAATTCTTTTTCAACCATTAAGCGCATATCCTCATAATATTTATCCTTACTATCCTCGCTAACTAGTCCAAGCCTATAAAACAAGCGAGAGGTATAGGTATCAACAGGAAAGATCTTCTTGTTGAATGCATATAGCAACATTGAGTCAGCTGTTTCTCTTCCAATCCCCTTAATGCTTAAAAGCAATCTTCTAGCATCCATAACATCTAGATTTTTTAATCTCTCAGAGTTCTCAATGTAAAACCTTGTAAAGCTTCTAAGCCTTTGAGCTTTTTGATTATAATACCCAGCACTCCTAATAAGCATGGATAATTCCTCTAATGGAATCCTTAAAATCCTCTCTGGATGTAACAAGTTCTTGGTATATAGATTATTTATTGCTTTCTCCACGTTTCTCCAAGAAGTGTTTTGTGTGAGTATAGCCCCTATACAGATCTCGAATTCTGGATTATTACTAATCACTGGCCACCAGTTTTGAGGCCCATAAAGTGTTAAAAGTTTCTTGTATAGCTTCTTGATCATAACCTATGGAGAGAACAAGGAATATAAAAAGATTCTAGTCAAAGAGTTTTAACTGCTCAGGTTGAGACTTATTAAATGGTTCTAATGAATGCCTAGAGCCATCCTCTTTTAATCTATAAATAGAAAATCTAAGCAGATCTTCTTCTGGTTGTAGATCTAATAAATATCGAGTGATTTCTTTTATTCTTTCAATTCTCTCTTTTCTTTTTTCCATACTACTAGGAGAATACATACTAAGAGAAAAAGAGGAATAGTTAATCCTTACTTTCTCTTGGGCAACTAGTTGGTCTGCATAGTCGTTAAACATCTTGAGTAAATCCTTATAATTCGCGCTAAATGCCTTATTTGGAATAGAATTGAAAAGAGGATAGAGTCTTCGAATTGGTGTATTATCCTTTTTACTAAGCCTGGGTTTGATTTTTTTCTCCTGGACATCATAACTCCTTAATGCTATATTATAGAGTGTTTCATAACTATACTCTCCATTAATATAACTCTCTATAACTATTGAATCTAAATCCCTTTTCAATTGCATTGCTTTATTATAAATCTCTTCTCCACCCCTATATAGATAACTTTCTTTTGGACTGCCTTTCTCTATGGTCTCCACTCTCACTGAGCCACCAGCTATATTTATTTTTCTAAAAACATTTCTCGCTAGAATTTTATAATCAGGAGTACCAGTTGTTTGTTCTATATATTTCAATGCTCTTAATATGTTTTCTATCCTATTTTTATTCATAAGTATAAAGAAGAAGACTTTCTTTATAAATTTTTTGGTTTAGTTTTTACTCAAAAGTAATAAAAACTACTCCTTGATTAATATTGCATTAACTGTTCCTTCTTGTCCCGGACGATTAGTAACCCTTGCTTTTCCTATGTTTGTCTCAATTATTGCTCCCTTTGTAATAATATTTCTCCTAGAATAATGCCTATTAGCAGGGTTCTCTATAACATTCTTTATCTCTGCTACTACTGCTTTTCCAGTAGTAGGATCAATAACATTTGCTTTCCTTGTTCTCAATAGCCTAGTCTTTTTATTTCCCCCTCTTACTCTATCAACTCTTACCTTTCTATCCCCTATATGTGTAAGTGTTGGCTCGCTACCCTTCCATCTAAGCTTTTTCTTATGACTAGGCCTATATAATCCACCAGTTGACTTCCTTTTACTTCTCTCTTGACTAATCATGTCTAGAGGGAAAAGAGATTTATTTAAAAATATTTCTAAATCCTCAAAATTATTTTTCAATATTGAAAGAAATAAATAGAAAAAGAAAAAGAAAAAAGGGGCCCAAAGAACATTAGCCAATCACAATAATAACATCCCCACCATCAGGATCAATCACTAAGTCCTTATTATCATCCTCATATATATCACCACTCGTAGCACTAGAAGTAAACTCTAAATCCCCTCCAAGATCCAATGAATCACTAATATTCAATCTTGCATCATCTGGGTCTTCAATAATGTTGGCTTGAACAGTATATGCATCTAGTATATCATGCTCGCTCATCACTATATCCTGAGACATAGTATTAGAACCACCACTTCTATGGAGGCTTAATGGATCGCTTTCACTAGTAATACCAGAATCCGCTGCACAATA
>JAGGZC010000005.1 GCA_021162185.1 Candidatus Woesearchaeota archaeon
CTTGATCCAGACACAACAGGATTTGATGGAGACACTCATGACTTTGAACTACTAGTAGGAGAGGATGGACACGGAGCAGCAGCAGGAACAACCACAACCTATTACTTCTGGGTAGAGATAGAGTAAGCCTAACTTTTTTGTTTTTATTTTTGATATCTTTATTCTTCTTTTAACTGCATTCTTATATTTTTTCTAACCAAAAAATTTATTAATATATGAGTGAGAAAATTAGTGAAATGATATGGATCATAGCTATTGGGGTGGTGTTCTTCTTGCTTTTGATATGGTTTATTAGTGTCTATAATAGATTTCAGTCACTAGTGAATGGAGCGGAAGCAGTGACAGGGCAAATAAGAGTTGCACTAAAAAAGAGGTTAGACATGATCACCCAGCTATATCAGTCAGTTAAGAGTTATGCAAAGTTTGAGAGATCTACACTACAAGAAATAACAAGGATGAGAAGCAATGTGTTGAATAGCAATATAGAAGACATAAAGAATATTGATGCACAGTCAAGAAGCTTTCTTAGCAGATTATTAGTCACAGTTGAGAATTACCCACAACTAAAAACATCTGAAACAGTAAAAGAATTAATGAATACAGTGAAGAGTGTTGAAGATGAAATCTCTAGATTAAGATATACCTACAATAACATCATTCAGGAGTACAATACAAAGCTAAGCATATTCCCATCAAATATAATTGCTTCCATGTTGGGATTCAAGAAGAAACCCTACCTAGAATTCGAAGAAGATATCAATAAGACACCCAACCTTGAGTGGTAGAAATGGGCGAAAAGAGATACTTATACCTAAATATTGTTCTCTCTATAATTATATTTTTCCTTGCTTTTCAATTGGTAAACATTCAACTACCCAAACCCATAATTCCTCGATCCCTAGAGATATCCTACAAGGCAGACATTAATCTAGATACAAATATAGTTCTTAACGAAGCATTCATTTATAAAGTAAACAAGGAGGGAAAATACAGGATGCTTTATAGGTATTGGAAAATACCCCTATTTTTTAATTATTCACGTGGAAAGAGGGAGGGAGAAATAGTTATTAAAAATATCTCCTATAATGGTCAAAACTATTATGTAAAAGACTACAATGGAAGAGTTTATCTCTACTTTGATGATGGGATCTCTTTTCAACTCGTTAAAACCAAGGCATATAATAATGAAATAGGATTAATAGATCCTAATTATTTTGATAGATCTACATACATACTCAACTATACCGCTATATTGATACCCCCAATAGATAAGGATTCAAGATATGCACATCTAAATCTCAAACTAGTAGATAAGCATCAACCCTATAAAGAAGTATATATAAGAATAAGAGATCCAGGTCAGAGAATAATAGAGATCTCTCCACATTTTTCTTGCAAGATTGAGAGAAAGGGAGACTCCTTTTTCATAGAATCAAGCTCACCAAAAAATGGATTAATAGAGATAGAAATGTTGCTAGATGCATCTAAACCATTAATAGGTGTAGAGAAGAATATCCCTAATGTATATGATAGGTTTATCTCTTCTAATAAGGGATTATCCTTTCTACTCTTCTTAAAGAAGTTATCCCTATCACTATCTAAGATTGGATTATTAATCCTCTTCCTTTTTCCATTCTTCTTGATTTTCTTGTATTATAGATATGGAAAAGAAAAACAAGTAGTTGTACCAGAAAATATTAGTTTTGTGCCAAGAAGAAGAAAGCCATGGCTAGTTAACATGGTCTTCCATAGAGATGCAAAAAAGACTGATATAAATGCATTAAATGCAACACTACTAGACCTATATAGAAGAAAAATAATTGATATTCAGCCCTATAAGGTTAACAGATTGCTCGGGTCTAGTCAGGAAGTAAAGATAAGGATACTTAGAGGAAATAATCTCCTTGATGAATACGAGAAAAAAGTATTAGACTTTATAAAGAAGTATTCTATTAATGGATTCTTTGATACAAGAGAAGTAAAGAAAATGAAGAATCAATTAGAGTTAAGGAAATGCTTTGAGCAGATCTATTCATACACCAATAAACCCCTTCTAAATGAATTTATAGAAAATAAGGCTAGAAGGTATTTAACCATTATATCTGTAGCATCTTTACTTCTTGGTGTATTCATACTATTTTTCTCTAGTATCAGTATTTATGGCTTTAAAATGATTGAATCTGGATCCCTATGTATTTTATCATTTGCTTTATGGTTAAGCTCAACTATCTCTCTCTGCCTCCCTTATCAAGTATTTGGCAGATGGAGAAACGATTTTTACAGAGAGAAACTGGAATGGGATAGCTTTGCAAGGTTCTTGAAGTCTCTGACAACAATGGACAAGAAGGTGATTCAAGACATATCTATATGGAAGGAGTGGTTGGTCTATGGTACTGCTCTCGGAGTTGGAAAAGAGGTAGAGAAAGCCTTGAAGAATCTAAATATTGATATAGATGAATTAAGGGTTTATCCAGCGCTGTATATCTCTATGAGAGGGGTCTCTGCTACTCTAAATAGTTCTAGGTCTCATGGTGGTGGATTTGGTGCTGGTGGAGGATTTGGTGGTGGGGGTGCTGGTGGTAGATAATCTGTTATTACTTCAGATTATCTACCACCAGCACCCCCACCACCAAATCC
>JAGGZC010000040.1 GCA_021162185.1 Candidatus Woesearchaeota archaeon
CATATAGTGATAACCCAACACAACACAAAGTAAAGAGATATATTAATCAAGGAGAACAAGTATTAAACAACTACAAGAAGAACATGTTGAAAGCATTCACAAAAATCAAGAAACACTTAGATATAAGCATAAAGGAAGTAGATCTAAATCCCTGTGAAAAGTGTGGATATCCCACCACTAGTAATATATGTAAGTATTGCAGAATAAAAAGCATTCTTATAGGAGACAAATAGAGAAGGGTGGGCATGCCCCTGGCTGGACCCCACCTATGGATAAGGCTTTAACCCCCTAGGAGTTCTGCCCCGCTACCCCACAAGCACCATTAACCATGCTTAGGGCTGCTCCCTCCCGGGCCTGACCCGGTTCACATGGCAATGGTCAAGTGGGACAGGGCATCATTACTGTCTAGGGGAGCCCTATCCATAGAGAGGCCTCGCCAAGGGCTTCGGCCCCCTCATAAGGCCCATTTAGGGTTACAGGCAAGGGCCAACTGCCCGGCCTAGCCCACCCGGGTAGAGAGAAAGATATTACTTTTAAAAATCTTTGGATTATTTCAATCTATATTTCTCATCTGGTAATGGTGCATGAGTCATGCTCACAATGCTCGCACCAATCATTGCTGCAAAGACAACGCTAAAGGCAAATCCATAAGGCTTGCTCACTGGATAGATCCATAGAGAGCTTATAAGAAATCCGATAATTCCTATAAGCATAAAGCTTGCTGGCAGATAAGCAATTCTTCTCATATTCTCGCCCCCACTCTTTCTTTATTGAATAATAAATCAAGGGTTTTTAAATGTTGTGATTAAAAATATTTAAATATGGTCTAATACCACTCATTTACAATTTACATATTCGAATATGGCGGCCGTAGTTTAACGGTTAGAATGGGAGGCTGTGGCCCTCCAGACGTGGGTTCGACTCCCACCGGCCGCCCATCCAATAGATTTTTAAATGACTAGTCTTCTCAATTATTCATGGGCATGGAACTAGTTAGGGGAACAAGTGAATACACACCAGAAGAACAAGAAGAGAGAGAGGAATTACTATTAAAATTGATAGAGGTATTCAAGCTATATGGATATAAGCCATTAGAAACACCAATACTACAAAGACTGGAAACACTGACAGCTAAATATGGTGGAGGAGAAGAAATAGTAAAAGAAATATTTAAACTGAAAGATCTAGGTGGGAGAGATCTAGGATTAAGGTTTGATTTAACTGTCCCACTAGCAAGATTTATTTCCACTAGGCCTAATTTAAGAATGCCTTTTAAGCGTTACGAGTATGGAAAAGTGTTTAGGAATGGCCCAGTCAAGACTGGGCGCTTGAGAGAGTTTATTCAATGCGATGTAGACATCGTTGGTAGTTCATCTCTATTAGCAGAGGTCGAACTCCTAATACTTGCAGACGAATTCTTTAAATCTATTGGTCTAGATGTAGAGATCTTGCTTAATGATATAAGACTCTTAAAAAGCATTGTTAAGAGTATAGGCATAAAAGATGAGGAACAAATCACTAGCATAATATTAACTATTGATAAACTAGAAAAGATTGGGAGAGAAGGCGTGCTAAAAGAACTAGTAGAGAAGGGATTAGAGAAGAGTGAAGCAGAAAAACTGTTAGAGCTATGCTCGAAAGCAGTAGAGGAATTAGAGAGCGAGCTAGATGAAGAAGGAAGAAATGCCTTGAATGACTTGAAGAGAATAAAAGAGTTATGCCCAGGGAATATAAAGATTACTCCAAGCCTTGCAAGGGGTTTAAGCTATTATACTGGCCCAATATTCGAGATATATACAGTTGATAAGAGATATAGAAACGCGATTAGTGCTGGTGGTAGATATGACAACATGATTGGGATGTATAGCGATAAAAAAGAAGTGATTCCAGCTGTTGGTATAAGTTTTGGTATTGATTCAATAATTGCTGCGCTAAAAATATTGGGAATAAAAAAAGAGAAAGAGCGAAGAGGAGTATTTATTAAGCCAATAACTGGATTCGAAGAGAAAGCAATAGAGACAGCTAGAGCTATTAGGAGTAAAGGGATTCCTTGTAGCATTGATTTAAGCAATAAAAGCCTAAAGGCTGCATTGAGATATGCTGATAGCGAGAATTATAGATATGTAATAATCATTGGAAAAGAGGAAGCGAGGAGTGGCTTGTTGACAATAAAGGATCTAGAAAAAGGAGTAGAAGAAAAAAAGAAGATAGAAGAATTTCTTGATTTACAATAAAAATGGGTTTCTGTCCTAGGTGTGGGAAACCATCAAGAAATAATGAGTTATGCGAAGAGTGTAGACTTGAACTAGAAGGAGTTAGATATAAAGACTTCAAGATTGTTCAATGTAGTGTATGTAAAAGAATCCTCTATAAGAATAGATGGATCCCAGAAGAAGAAGCCATACCAAGAATAGTTAAGGATAAACTCCTAGATAAATGGTATATCAAGCAATATAAGCTAGGGAAAAAACTAATAGTAATCCTTGAGAAAAACAACTTTGAGGGAATAATAGAAGCAGATATAGAGAAAAGAATTTGCCCTACTTGTTCAAAGAAGAGAGGGGACTACTATGAAGCAATACTACAAGTACGAGGAGAAAACGCTGTTAAAAAAATGGATAAGATAAAGAAGAAAAGTGAGATCTATAAAGAACAAAGACAGAAGAATGGGATTGACTACTATTATTATTTTTCTCGTGAGGCAAAGAAGGCTTTAGCCCAGTTAAAGAGACAACTACCAGGAATAGTAAAGATTAGTCGGAAACTCCATAGCTATGACAAGCAGAGAAGTAAGAAGATTTATAGACTAACAATCTTGTTTAGGGAAAAGGAATAGCACAAAATATTTATATATGCTCCCAGATACTTGTATACATGGTTGATCCAAGGAGGATTAGAGAAGATCCTGAATGGTATAGAAGAGAGATAGAGAAAAGACAAGATGAAGAATTACTAAAAACATTTGATAGATTCCTAGGGATAGATAAGGAATGGAGAGAGCTAAAAAGAGAAGCAGACTCCTTAAGAGCTGAGAGAAACAAGATTAGTTTAGAGATAAACAAGAAAAAGAAGAAAGGAGAAGATATTCAAGACTTATTGAGAAAAGCAAAGGAAATACCCAGAAAACTAAAAGAGATTGAGGAAAAAGAGAAACAGTTAGAAGAGGAGAGATATGAACTATTACTCTTATTACCAAGCCCTCTTGATGAGGATGTACCAATAGGAGGAGAGAATGACTATGTTATACTAAGGTATTATGGAAAGCCAAAGGTGTACAAGGATAATGTAGGAGAATTTAAGAAAGAGAATGATACAGAGTTTGAGATAATTAATCATGCTCCTCTAGGCCATTATGATTTGGTGGAAAAACTAGGCATTGTTGATATGGATAATGCTGCTAGGATTGCTGGTTCTAGATTCTATATAGAGAAAAACGAATTAGTAATTCTTGACTTAGCGATAATCATGCATGCATTAAAATTCTTCCAAGAAAAAGGATTCAAAGAGATAGTATTACCACCATATATGATTAAGCATGATGTAGAGAAGAGGATTACTCACTATGAGACATTTAAAGATGCAATATTCCATGTAAAAGAAGATGGCCTATTATTGATTACTACATCTGAACACCCCATCGCAGCAATGTACATGGATAAAACACTAAACAAGAATGATCTACCTCTACGAATTCTTGCATGGAGTCCTGCTTTTAGAAGAGAAGCGGGTAGTCATGGAAAAGACACTAAGGGTATCTTTAGGGTTAAGCAATTCCATAAAGTAGAATTACATTCTATTGTTCCTCTTGACAAGGATAGAGAAGAACTAGACTACCTAGTAGGAATAGTAGAGGAATACATGCAACAATTAGGACTCCCATATAGAGTTGTAAAACTCGCTTCTAGTGATGTAGACAAGAGAGCGAGAATACAGATAGATATTGAGACATGGTTCCCTGCTCAGAGCAAGTATAGAGAGACACATTCAGTTGCAACCGTTGGTGATTGGATCTCGAGAAAGATCAATCTAAAGATTGGTAAGGACTATGCTGCTAATCTATATGGTACAGGAGTAGCTGTACAGAGAATAGTGTGTGCAATACTTGAAAATAATTATGATCCAGAGAGAAAAATTGTTAAGATTCCAAAAGTGTTATGGCCATATACTGGATTTAAGGAGATAAAAATAAAATATTAATCTATTTCTTTGCTTGTTTTGATTTCTTAGAGAATTCTTCTGCATACATCTCAGGAGTAATAACTAGTGCAAATTTTTCTGATCTATAAGCCCTTCTAAGCTCTGAAGCTACTATTGGCATTATTTTTGAAGCATTCTTCCTAAGCTCTGATTGAAGCTTTGTATTAATTATATTATCCATAAACTCATCATAGTTCATTTCTGCTGCCTTTGATGCATAGAAGAATCTTGCATATTTCCTTATCTTTGTCTCCACACTTCTAGGACATTTAGATGTTGTGATTATTAATGGCTTTACAACTACTAGTACTCCATCTTTGGTCTTTACTCCGAAGCTATCAGAGATCTTCTCTCTCCTCCTGCTTACAACTCTCTTCTCATATGCCTGTTGCATATAGTATCCATACACGCCTGCAAGACCTTTATCTCCCTCAACTTTTTCTACTCGAAATTTTATATTGAAGTGTTGATGTGCATAATTATTTGTTACTGCTGCAAGGTTTATAAGTATGTATCTGCCCTCCATATCTTGAGGTGTGGCTGTATATAATTCTCCGATAAACCTATCTTGTAGGGGTTTTAATCCATATACTGGTCTCCATCTCTTTTTAACTATCTTTGCCTTGGCCATGCTGCAAGGCAGTTAGGATTATTTTATAAATTTTTTCTCTTAAGAAGGATTTATTTCAATATAGAAACAAATTTCACAAATAGAAAAATTTTTAAACCAACACTAAAAGGAACTGATCATGGCAAATGGAGAAGAAGAATACACCTATGAAACAGACGAGGCAATAGGAGTATATAGCGATGAGGGAAGAGAAGAACTCCTAGAAGGAGATGAGATAAGTCCAGAAGAAGAGGGATTCATGCAGGGATATAACAATGAAGATGTTGCAAAATGTGCATTCTGCCACAAGCCATTACTAGACCCCTCAACAGTTGTTGAAAGAATCATAGATAACAAGGTTTATAGGTTCTGCTCAGAGGAATGCGCAGAGGAATTTGAAACAGAAAGAGAATTATAAAAAAGAAAAAATTCTAGTAAGACTTCCAGAAAGACTTAAAGGCAACAAGAACTGTTCCCGGAGCTACTAGTAGCAATACATATTGTAGAAAGTTTACTACTGGTTGATACACTACATATCCAGTAGCCATCACTATCAATACAAATCCAATCACTCCTACCAAGAATTTTAATGGCTCAGCAGTTCTCCATAGCTGTCCTATACCAATTGCTAAACCCAAGATTAATAATACTGGTATAACCCAGTTCCATGTCACAAATATTGTCCCTAGAATAGCTACTACTAATCCAAGTAAAAACAACCAATGCATCCAATTCATATAAGACTTTGCTTTCTTCTTTGCAGGCATTCATACCACCCCCACATGGTTTTATACATAATCCTCAGCAATGCTTATATATAAATGTTTTTATTGAAGAAAAAATTTATAAAAACATATTTTTAGCCACTCACCAAGCCGGGGTGGCCCAGTCTGGTACGGCGGTGGCCTGCTAAGCCACTTGGGCTTACGCCCTTCCTGGGTTCGAATCCCAGCCCCGGCGCACCAAGAAATTATATAAAGAGGAACAGTTTATAACATAAATAAATTCTCAGATTTTCAAGAAGAATAATAGAAAGAAAAATCTAAAAAAATAAAGTCTGCTCTTACTCTATCTCTACCCAGAAGTAATAGGTTGTGGTTGTTCCTGCTGCTGCTCCGTGTCCATCCTCTCCTACTAGTAGTTCAAAGTCATGAGTGTCTCCATCAAATCCTGTTGTGTCTGGATCAAG
>JAGGZC010000032.1 GCA_021162185.1 Candidatus Woesearchaeota archaeon
CCCTATAACTTTTCTATCAGCAAAGAAAATGTTATTGGTATAAATAGTGATACAACTTATTTAGGGTTTGGAAAAGTTCCGAGAGGTGGGAGTAGTGAGAGGAGGATAACGATTAGCTGTCCTGAAAGATGTTTTGTTTCCATAAAGATTAGAGGAGAGAAATCTGATCTCATTAGTGTTGATAAAAATAATTTTGTTTTAGAGAGTAATACACCTATTAATATTTCTTTTGAGGTTTCAGTTCCTTTTTCTGAGGAAGAGGGCGGGCCTTTTAATGGTACTATTACTTTCGTATTCTTCAGAATGCCTTAGAGTCAAATATTGACCAAAATATTTAAATATTACTAGTTTGTCAATTATTGATATGGATAATAATAAAGAAACATTACTACTCTATTCCTATGATCTAAAAGGTTTACCCTCTATAAAGAAACAAAGCCTTACACATGCGTTATATGGTTCTGGTGGGAGGAGAGGAGTAATAATAGAAGCAAAGGGATATAGAATAGGGAGAAATAATATACTAATACCTTTAGACAAAGAGAAATTATTAGACGAATTCTTTGAGACATGGGGATTAAAACCCTTGAAGATTATGATACAAATAGAAAGAAAAGATCTTATCAAGCTTAAAAAATATTGGGAGATGAAAAATGGGAGATCTAACAAATAAAACATTGGGAATAATCGTAATACTAGTATTAACCATCTCTGTGTTACAGATAGTGCTCCTTCATATCTATATGGGTAAGCATGCAAGAATCTTAATAACACCAAAGGCTAGTCAAAATACTGGGAAGGCCCAGTTTTGTATAAATCACCCCCCACAAATAAATGCTAGTAATTGTTCGAACATTGCATATGAAGATTATCTCTACTCTTGCAAGCTTTCGTCTATTGATCCGGATGGACCCTCAGTGGTATTTTGGTCATACTTCATTCTAGGAGAAACATTGTTCAATATAACTACTGATGGTGTGATCAATTTTACACCTACAAATGAACAAGTGGGTAATTATTCCATACTCTTTATGCTTGATGATGGTTCTGGTTGTGATAATAGTTATACATCTGAAATCATGGACCTAAGAGTTATAAATGTGAATGATCCGCCAATACTCCTCAGGGATTTACCAAGTTTTGGTATGCTAGAGGGATCAACCATTGTTCCATTCTATTTGTTAGACTATTTTGATGACCAAGATATAATTCATGGAGATCATTTAACATTCTTATCATATGTAAATGATTCAAGGATAAGCATAAGAATTGATAGTACCTCAAGAGTATTAGTAAAAGCCCATAGTTGCCCATATAAAGCTATTGCGATATTCACAGCTATAGATGATTATAATGCAAGTACTAATAGTAATCCAGTAGAGATCAGTGTATATTGTCAAGGAGAAGGTGAAGAAGGACCACCAGGAGGAGGAGCTGGAGGTGGTGGGAGAGGACTCCCACCAAGAATATGTACTCCTGACTGGCATTGTGGCTCATGGAAGCCATGCAATCCTAATGGCACCCAGTATAGAGAATGTGTAGATAGGAACGTGTGTGATATAGATCACTACATAGAGTTAATATGGAGGAATTGTACGTATTATGCACAATGCTTTAATGGTATCCAAGACCCAGGTGAAGAAGGAATAGACTGTGGGGGGCCTTGCCCTCCTTGTGGTACATGTACGGATGGAATACAAAACTGTCATGATGGATTATGTGAGGAAGGCATTGATTGTGGTGGTCCTTGCCCTCCTTGTGGCAATTGTTCAGACGGAATAAAAAATTGTCATAATGGTTCATGTGAAGAGGATATTGATTGTGGTGGTCCATGTCCTCCTTGTGGCAATTGTTTTGATGGCATACAGAATTGTCATGATGGTGCCTGTGAGGAAGGTATTGATTGTGGTGGTCCATGTAAGCCATGTGTCCATATCGAGAAACCCTTCATAGAAAAAAACAAGTTTTGGACTAATCTATTAGTAGCGATCATAGCTATACTATCATTGGGAGTAGTGATCTATGCATACTTTAAGAGAGAGATAGACACTGCTGTAAATTATCTACTTGAACCAGTGAGAAAGAGGAAGAAGAAAGCAATACTCTTAAAGAGTTCTGAAGCAATACTACTTCTTGAGGAGCTTCATGGAATATATGAATCAGTTATAAAGATGAATAGAGAGATTGGAAGAGCACATAATAGAGAATTATTAATCAGGATTATAAAGCTATACAAAAAGGCTTTAAGCAAGAGGAGAGAACTTCTTGCAAGAATGTTTGACCTTGATATAAGCTTTACAAAAGAGGAGATAGGAAAAAAGATAAAGAAAAAGATTATGCCAAAACCATTAAAGAAATGGCTCTCCTTAATATTGGATGACCTATTTATGGCAGAGAGGGATATCTTTGAATATATACTATCTATTTCTTCCCCACAAATAATTGGTATAGTGAAAAAGGTAGTAGAAAAAATTGATCTAAGCCGAGAAGAGGAAAAATTGTTTAATAGGACATTACAACATTATCTCTATAATATTGCCTCCTTAGTGGAAGAGGCTAGAGCATTAATCGTTTCAACTTCAATTGTTTCTAAAGAAGAAATAGTGCATCTACATGAGATAGAAGAAAAAGAAATAATGAAGGAGAAGAATATAATAGAGAAGAATACATTACATAGTCATGGGTTGCTAGATAGATTAATCAAGATTGATAAATATCTAAGAAGAGGATTTACTGCTTTGCAATATGGATTGATAGATCAAGCTACAGATATTTATATTGGAGCTGTTAATATATATAATAATTCACCCATGATAATGAAGGCTAGGTATTATTCACTTATGATGGGTGTTAGGAATGCTATAGATTATTATAGATTAATACCAAAAGAAGAATTATATAAGATTAAGAAACACAAGATTAGGAGAAGGATCAAAACAAATAAAAAGCCTCAAAGATTGAAAAGACTTGAGAGGAGGGAAAAATGATTCCTACTGGAAGAGGTGAGGGATCAAGAAGGATAGCATTCTTTATTCCACTAGGAATATTACTTCTCTTAGTACTTTTAGGTTATCCCAAAATAATTAATGCCCTGAGCTTTACTACTACTCCTACTATTAGTCCTAGGCCAGCATATACTACTACTGATCTTACCTGTACATGGAATCTCAGTATTGATGCTACTAGTTGGAATGCATCATGGTATAATGGTTCAACATTGTTCAAGAAATATTCTTTTAATACTACTAATCCTGGGTATAACATCACTCTTAGCCATCTCAATACATCTAAACATGAAATATGGAAATGTGTGATCAATGCTACAAATGGATCCATGACTATTAGTGG
>JAGGZC010000053.1 GCA_021162185.1 Candidatus Woesearchaeota archaeon
TAGAACAATTAGAAAAGACTCAACAAGAATCTCAACAAGTGGTAGAAGGAGTAAAAGAACAAGGAGTAAAGGAAGAAATAGGAGACAAAGAAGGAAAAGAAGGCAAAGAAGAAAGCCTTGTAAGACTCCCGCCAAGGATTCCATGAATTAGAGATCATCGATGATCTTCTTTGGATCAATACTTCTATCATATATCCTTATCCTTGTATCATTCATTCTTGCTGGGAACTCATTAAAAGAACTACCAATAAACACAAGGAGATTGAATGGTAATATCCCACTACTAGGAATCCTATTCTTTAGCTCTTGTTCTAGGTTTATATCCTTCCAGGAAAACCTTCCAATAGCAATGCTTGACAAGAGAGGACTAACACCATAAATAAATTCTTTTTCAAGGCTATAATCAAGGAATATGTATAGATATCCATTCTCTCCATTTATCTCTTCTAATAACTTTATATTATTCCTAGCAGTTTCTCCTAGATCATAGTATTGACCAATAACCCTTACACTGATTCCTTGCTCAGCTAATCTTTCTCTTATCTCATCATCAATTATTAATACTTGTTCCTTGCCCATAGAGATAGTTACCATTGAATACTTCTTAAATAACACAGATAATCCGGATAGTAGAGTTTTTACATATTCTTTTTCGAGATCTCTACCAAGAATTATTCCAAGAGAGGTGTTTTCAGCCATATTATAGATATAGGCAAAGAATTTATAAATTTTTAGTATAACTCCAACTAGGAATGATATATCTCGCTCCACTACTCTTATTGGGATATGCATCCATTATTGATCTAAAACAGAGAGAAGTCCCCGATTGGGTCTCAATATTCCTGTTATTCCTAGGAATATTTATTAATACCTATAAGTCTCTTATCTTTCACACTTTTACATATATTCTTGGATCACTACTAGCGGTAAGCATTGTATTACTATTAGTCTTCCTATTAGCAAGGACAAATAGTTGGGGGATGGGGGATAGTAAAATCCTTATAGGTATATCATCAATAATAGGGCTCACACTTAGGTTAGAACTATTCTACTTTATAGTAATCTCAATATTTATAGGAGCGATATATGGAATAATCTATATTGGTTTCTTATTATTAAAACACAAGTCTAGAAAAATAGTGGAGTATCTATTCCTACTCTCCCTATTCATTATTAGTGCATTCTTGTTCTATGGATATATTATAAGTGATAATGGAGAAGCATTCTTAGTACCATTATTCCTACTACTATTAATATCAATCATGCTTGTGAGACATCTCTCAGTATTCATAGAGAAAAACATATTACTCGTGAAAAAAAGAACAGATCTACTAGTAGAGGGGGACTGGCTTGGAAGAGAGGTAAAGATAAAGAATAGAGTATTTAAAAAGCATGAACCATTGACAGATAAAGATATTACATATATAAAGAAGCATAGAAGATATGTATGGATAAGAGAAGGCATACCATTTGTACCAGTATTCTTTTTCTCTTTTTGTATCTATATATTTTTAGAAACCTTTATAAATAGCTTGTCTCTCCTCTAGATATCTTGATGAGGCCTAAAGGGCCGAGAGAAAAATTCTCGGCTCATATTAATGGAGGTGAATAAATGGCTGAAAAAATCTATGAACTAGTAGAAATAGCAAGAAAGACTGGGAAGATCAAGAAGGGAACAAATGAGACAACAAAAGCTGTTGAGAAGGGACAAGCAAAGCTTGTGGTTATTGCTCAAGATGTTAACCCTAAAGAAATAGTAATGCATCTCCCAGCACTATGCAAAGAGAAAGGAATACCAATAGTAGAAGCTCCTAGTAAAGAAGAATTAGGAACAGCTGCAGGATTACCAGTAGCAACAGCAGCAGTAGCAATAATAGATGAAGGAGAAGCAAGAGATTTATTAAAACAATTTAGCTAGGTGTTGAATAATGGCCAGGCAAAGCACTCAAAGACAAGGAAAGAAGCAAGTAAAAAAGCAGGCTAGAAGCTTATTCACAGAAGCCACTCCTGCAAGAGTAGAGGAAATAGTTGGAAGAACAGGTATGAGGGGAGAAGCGACACAAGTAAGATGCAGAGTATTAGAAGGCAGAGATAAGGGTAAACTATTGAGAAGGAATGTGATGGGACCAGTACAAGTAGGAGATATACTAATGCTCCGCGAAACAGAGATCGAGGCAAGACCATTGAAAGGAAAAGGAAGGGGCAATGTGTGAGGTGTAACCATGAAATGTAGTTTCTGTAAAAAAGAAATCCCCCCAGGAACTGGAAAGATGTATATCACTAAGACTGGTAAGATCTATTATTTTTGTAGTAGTAAATGCGAGAAAAACATGTTGAAACTCAAGAGAAACCCAACAAAACTTAAGTGGACCAAGGTGAAAAAATGATTGAGCGCACACTTGTATTAATAAAACCTGATGGTGTTAGAAGAGGTTTAATCGGAAAAATCATTATGCGCTTCGAAGACGCTGGATTAAAGATTGTTGGAATGAAGATGGTTTGGATAGATAAGGATTTTGCAAAAAAGCATTACTCTGAGCATGTTGGGAAGGATTTCTATTCAATGCTAGAAGAATTCATTACCAGTGGACCAGTAGTAGCAATGGTTATAGAAGGAGTTGAAGCAGTAGAAGTAGTGAGAAAGATTGTGGGACCCACTGAGCCAAAGACCGCTCCACCAGGAACGATTCGTGGAGACTTTGCACATCACTCAGCTAGACATGCAGACAAGCACAAGAAAGCAGTACAAAACCTTATACATGCATCAGGAACAAGAGAAGAAGCAGAGAAAGAAATAGCTTTATGGTTCAATCCAGAAGAGATTCATAGTTACAAGACCGTGCATGAGTTACATACATTCTAAGAGGTGTAAAGAATGGCGAAGATGATTGAGAAAATCAAGGAATTAATGAAAAACCCGGAGAGGATTAGGAACATAGACATAGCTGCACATATTGATCATGGAAAGACAACTCTTAGTGACAACTTGCTAGCAGGAGCAGGAATGCTCTCACAAGAATTAGCAGGAAAAGCTCTAAGCTTAGATTTCCATGAGGATGAACAGCAGAGAGGAATCACTATTGATGCAGCAGCAGTAAGCATGGTCCACAACTATGAAGGAGAAGACTATCTAATCAACCTTATTGATACTCCTGGGCACGTAGACTTTGGTGGAGACGTTACTCGTGCAATGAGAGCAGTAGATGGAACAATAATAGTTGTCTGCGCAGTAGAAGGCATAATGCCACAGACAGAGACAGTTGTAAAGCAAGCATTGAGAGAATATGTTAAACCCATATTATTCATAAACAAGGTTGACAGACTGATCAAGGAGCTACAACTACCACCAGAAAAGATGCAGGAAAGATTCATGAAGATCATTATGAATGTGAACAAGTTTATAGAGCAGAATGCTCCAAAGGAGTTCAAAGAGAAATGGCAAGTAGATGTTAATAATGGAACAGTAATCTTTGGGAGTGCTTTCCATAACTGGGCTCTAAGCATTCCCTATATGAAGAAGAAGGGCATAACATTTAAAGACATAATAGAAGCATACCAACAGGAAGGAGAGAGATGGAAAGAGTTAAAGAAGAAAGCACCACTACATGAAGTATTACTAGATGCTGTAATCAAGCATCTGCCAAACCCAAGAGAAGCACAAAAATATAGGATTCCAAATATCTGGCAAGGCGATTTGGAGAGCCCAATAGGAAAAGCCTTGCTCAATGCTGATCCAAATGGAGAGCCAGCGTTTATTATTACAAAGATGGTTGTAGATCCACAAGCAGGAGAACTAGCAATTGGTAGATTATTCTCTGGAACACTAAGAAAGGGAATGCAGATATATCTCAATAGAGCAAAGCAGCAGCAAAGAGTACAGCAATTATACGTGGCAGAGGGAGCTAAACGTCAATTAATAGATGAAGCACCAGCTGGGAACATTATTGGAATAGCTGGATTAAAAAATGCATATCCAGGAGAAACAATTAGTGTAAACCCAATCACTCCCTTTGAGCAAATGAAGCATATATTCGACCCAGTTATAACTAAGGCAATAGAAGCAACAAAGCCAAGTGATCTACCAAAACTAGTAGATGTACTGATACAAGTACAAAAAGAGGATCCAAACATAGTAGTGGAGATCAATCAAGAAACAGGAGAACACTTGATTAGCGGGATGGGAGAGCTACACTTAGAAGTAATAGAGGAAAGAATCAGGAGAGAGAAAGGGGTAGATGTAAAGACTAGCCCACCAATAGTAGTATATAGAGAAACAGTGACATCTAGAACACCTGAACCAGTGGAAGGAAAATCACCAAACAAGCACAACAAGTTCTATATAAGAGTAGAACCATTACCAGACAGCATATATGAAGCAATACACCGCATGCCAGATATGAGGATAAAGAAAAACATGCCAGAGATATGGGAAAAACTAGAAGCAGCTGGGATGGACAAACAAGAAACAAGAAGAGTTAAAGCGATCTATAAGGGAAACATCTTTGTAGACAATACTCGTGGAATAGTACACATAGGAGAAGTAATAGAACTAATCCTAGACATGTTTGAAGAAGTGATGAGCAATGGACCATTAGCAAGAGAGCCATGCATAAAGGTAAAAGTAATACTTGAAGACGTAGTATTACACGAGGACGCAATCCATAGAGGTCCAAGTCAGGTATATCCAGCTGTGAGAACAGCTATAAGGAAAGCAATGATGCTCAGCAAACCAGTAATACTTGAACCAGTACAGACATTATTATTTGAAGCACCACTAGACTACATGGGAGCAATAACAAAACTAGTTAGTAGTAAGCGTGGGCAATTATTAGAGATGAATCAAGACGAGCATAACGCAGAGATAAAGGCAAAGATACCAGTAGCAGAGATGTTTGGGTTAAGCTCAGAGCTAAGATCAGCTACGGGTGGGAGAGGAACATTCTTCTTGGTAGACCAGGAATACCAGAAGCTACCAGAAGAAATGCAGCAAAAGATAATTGAACAAATCAGGCAAAGAAAGGGATTGAAAGCATTCAGAGAAGAGTGGAGTGAGGAATAAAAACCTCCATCTTTTTATTTGTTTACATAATTCTTTTTGATATCTTTGTAGAATTCAGGAGTTAACACTAGGTATATTTGCCCATCCACTATGTCATATTCTTGAGAAATACACTCGGGATCAATCTTGACTTTTTTCCCTATTAATTCAATTAAGTTTTTTATTTCTGTTCTTGGTACTTTTTGATGGATACAATATACTCCTTGAGGAGTTTCTAGTGTAGCAAGAATTTTATCGATTGTTTTTACACCTTTTTGGGTAGGTATACCGATTATGTCAATTCTTTCTATTCTTAGAATATACTGCTCCATTTTACTATTTTGTAGTAGATACTTACTTCTAAATCTTTTTATAATCTAAATTGTTTCAATATTGAAATAAATTGGCTTTTTAAAATGTATTCCATTTATGAAGAGCTATTGGGTTGAA
>JAGGZC010000033.1 GCA_021162185.1 Candidatus Woesearchaeota archaeon
GAGAATCCTCCCAGTATTTATAGTTGTATTTATATTAATGGTATTGACAAATTATTTTGTTACTCCTAGAATGCTTGTAAAATGGCTTGGGAAAGAATCAGGAATAAAGGGATGGTTAATAGCAATAATTGGTGGTATATTGTCTAGTGGACCAATATATATGTGGTATCCATTACTAAGCCAGATAAAGAAACAAGGAGGGAGAGATGGACTAATAGCAACATTTCTTTACAATAGAGCTGTAAAGATTCCCTTAATGCCGTTACTCATATACTACTTTGGATGGATCTATGCTATTGTATTAACCTTTGTAATGATTATTTTCTCTGTGTTTCAGGGATTAATAGTTGAAAAAATAGTGGAGGTGAAAAAATGAGGATAGCAATAGCTGCTGAGAATAGTAGTATGGATGCAAGGATTAGTGATAGAGGAGGGAGAGCTCCATATTATCTAATCTTTGAGAATAAGGAGTTAGTAGAGTCAATAAAGAATCCTTTCGCAGTTGGTGGCGGGGGAGCTGGTTGGAGTGTTGCTTATATGTTAGCAGAAAAGAATGTAGATCTCGTAATTGTGGGTAGGATTGGACCAAACATGCAAAGAGCGTTAGAAGAGAATAATGTAAAATTTATAGAGATGCCTGGAAAAACTGTCATAGAGGCCCTTGAAGGAATTCAAGAATAGGAATAGGTCATATGAAAGGGATTTATATCCTCTTATTGAGAATAAAGAAAGATCTAAATATGAGGATTGGTTCTTTGGGGATTATTCATTTTTCTAGTGGTGTGTATGCTTATATTGGTTCTGCACAGAATAGTTTAGAGAAAAGGATTGAGAGGCATATAAAGAGAAACAAGAAGAAATATTGGCATATTGATTATTTAACCACTCATAAACATGTAGGGATAGAGAGGATATTCTATAAGCATCTTGGAAAGGAATGGGAGGATAGAGTTGCATTGATGATTAATAAGCATGGTAGGCCTATAAAGGGATTTGGGGCTAGTGATAGCAAGATTGATTCTCACTTGTTCTTTATTCATGATTTTAAGGGGTTTTATGATCTTCTTAATAATCTTGGTTTTTCTATAATTAACCGAAAAATTTAAATATAAGTATGAATTACTATTTGAATAATAATTCAAATGATTATTCGAATAATAAAAAATATGGAGGTGAGAAAAATGCCATGGGGCGATTGTACTGGTCCATGGTGGGCTCAAGGAAATTGGCCGCCAAGAGGCAGGGGGTTTAGATGGAGATATTGGAATACATGGACTACAGGGAACACCAATATAGCAACACCAGTAAGCTGGATACAGAGACTAGAACAAGTAGTAGAGGAACTAAAAAGAAAGATAGATGAACTAGAAAAAAGGGTACAACAATAGATTTTTAAACCCTTTTTGTTTTTTCTTTTGAAAATGCCACCAAGAATAAAACCAAGACTAGTATATTGGCAGCCAGGAGTTACGATATTCAAACCAATGGGCATACCAGCAAGCTCAATGGAAATAGTAGTGATAAACATTGACGAATTCGAAGCAATGCGACTAGTAGATCTAGAAGGCTTAAGCCAAGAAGAAGCAGCACAGAAAATGAATGTTTCTCAGCCAACAATTAATAGATTATTAACAAATGCTAGAAGAAAGATTGCTGATGCATTGACAAATGGAAAGATGATCAGGATAGAAGGAGGGAATTATAAGTATATACCACCAAGGCGAATGGGAAGACATGGGAGAGGATATGGAAGGAGAATGATATAAATGAAAAAGATAATAGTATTAAGCGGGAAGGGGGGAGTAGGGAAAACAACTATTACTGCTCTAATAGCTAAGAATCTAAACAAAGAGTATAGAATTGGATTAATAGATGCGGATCTACATTGTCCTAATCTACCAGTAGTCTTGGGTATAGAGAAAAAGGACTTAAAGGTCAATAATGAAAAAAGGATTATACCATTAAAGATGAATGATGAGCCATGGATGGGGATTATTAGTAGTTATTTCTTGATGAATGATGAGGCATTAATATGGCGCGGACCATTAAAACATAAATTGTTATTAGACTTTAAGAATGCTGCATGGCCAGAGTTAGATTATATGATAATTGATTCTCCTCCTGGAACTGGTGATGAAGTAATTAGTAGTGTACAATTATTCCAGCCGGATATTGCAATAATAGTACTCACACCTCAAAAGTTATCAATAATGGATGCTGAGAGAGCCATAAACTTTGCAGAAAAAATGGGAATAAAAGATATAAGAATAATAGTAAATATGAGTGATCTTGCAAGCATAGATAAAGTAAAGGGCTTTAAACCCATAGCAAGGATCCCTATAATTAAAGAATTAACAAAGAGCCCAGTATTACCAAATAACTTAGAAATAGAGATTGATCTATAGTTCTTCCCAATGATAGAAGGGCTTGTCCATGACTATGATCGTTGTTTCTGCTTGCACTACTGGTGCTTTACTAATCTCTACTAGTGGGGGGTATTCATATAGCATATTATTTCTTACTAGTTCTATAAACCCTATTTTTGCGTTTAATCTATCAACATCTCTAAGAGAAAAAGGCACGCCTGGTGGATATTTGTTTATTAGCATTCTTGCACTATTACTCCTAGCCCTTGCGTTTGGTTTTATTGAAAAGATGGTTGCTCTTCCCTTCTCTCTTACAAGGCCTTCCCCACTGGTGATGAATGGCTCAATTGCTATAAGCATTCCTTCTACTAGTTCTTCTTCTGATTTATTATCATAGTTAGGTATGCTTGGATTGCTATGAATCATAAACTTATCTAATCCATGCCCACCAAGATTTCTAATAGGTTTCAATCCATATTTCCTTGCTGTCTCTTCTATTGTTTTTCCTATCTCTCCAAGTTTTCTGCCAGGAGTTGCTAGCTTTAAGGCTTTTAGTAATGCTTCTTCTACTGCTTTTATCATCCTTTCTTCTCCTAGGAATGTTTTAGCTGTATCAAATATTAACCCATCATCATTCATTATTCCTATATCTAGCTTTATATTGCCCTCTCTTATTGTTTCATCACTATTCAATTCTTGACATGAATGAGCTGCAATATTACCAATACTTACCTGTGGGGGGAATGCTAACTTAAAATCTCTCAAGATTTCTTGCTCTGCCATTAGTTCTATTTCCAGTATTCTTTCACCTTTCTTGGCTATTCGTGACGCATTTTCAAATATTATTCTAGAAGTTTTATATGCCTCTCTTAGAAATTCTTTTGCTTTTTCTAGTTCTTCTCCTTGAAGTATTAAGGCCATACATATAGAATTGTAGACTTCTTTAAAAATTTTTCATTAATATAGTATACCAATAACAACTCTTCTTAATTGATCGCACCTAACTCTTTCAGGATCTTCTACTGGGTTATTGTCTCCTTTAAATATGAAGTATTTGCCTTTTTCATCATATCCAATTCCTACTACTCTATGGATTATTACTCCTCCATACTTCTTTGACTCATAGCTAACAATGTCTCCAATACTTATATCATCACAATTCGCGTCTATCTCTATTGCTTTTGCCTCCTTATCAATAACAGGGTCCATAGAATTAGTATCAGTAAAGATAGCCCATTTAGGATTATCTACATATATTACTACTTTGTCATTATATACCCTTATATTACTCAAGTTTATTCTTTCTTTTGGAGATGGTTTCTCTATTCCATAATTATTACTTAATATATCCCCAGTGATTGCTAATCCTCTCTCTTCTATTGTCTTATTCATTGATCCCAAATGATATGCAAGCAGGATTAGTCCAGTTATTATTATGAATTGCCAGACCTTCATGTTGCTATTGTAAAGTAGTTACGATTTATAAATC
>JAGGZC010000026.1 GCA_021162185.1 Candidatus Woesearchaeota archaeon
AGTTTTCTTAGTAGTTTAAATGGGTTGGATATGTGTAGATATGTTTCTAATCCTAATTCGTCTTTTAATATGACATCTCCAAAGCAAAAATCCTTGATTTTATTCTTCTTAGAAAAATATTGGATTAGTATCTTGCTCCATGTCTTTAGCTCAGGATAGAATATTGACTCAGTGTTTAATAATAAGACTCCTCTTGGTTTTAATGATTCATAGATATTCCTCAAGGCTATATCTCTCTCTGATGGAGGTATTTGTTCCCAGGTATTTCCAAGTATTAATATGGCATCAAAACATGCTGGTTTCTTGAATTTTGTAATATCTTTATTTATGAGTTCTGCCTTGATTCCCTCTTTTCTTAATTTTTTTCTAGCAATACTTAACATTGATTTTGAAATATCTAGACCAGTAACCCTACACTTCTTTCTAGCTAGCTCTATGAGTAATCTACCAGTACCACAACCAACATCTAGCACTCTAGAACCATTAGCTATGTATTTATTGATCAGATATCTCTCAATACCCAATACCTTTTTATCATAATACTTTTCTAATAACCTCTGATCATTGTATCTTTCGATTATTAACTTTTTAAGAGTCTTTTCTCTCATTTTATCTTTTCTCTTATCTTCTCGATAAACCTCTCGCTATACATTATCCATTTATTTCTATCATATCTCACTCCTCTCGGTAGATGAATCTCTTCTTGATATATAAGTGAATACCTGAACTCTATTCTGGGTACCATGTTTAGTCTAGGGAATGTTTCATTAATAAATCTTTTTTCAATACTTGCGGACAATAAACTATTTAAATCCTAGTCTCTCCTACTTTTATATGGATGAATACTTATCCCTTGAACAGATATATAAAGAATTAGAAACCCTTGATAAATGGGAGTACAACATTGATCAGAACAATATGCAGTTAGCACTGAGCTATGTTGATAAAGAAGAAGCATTGAAGATCTTAGACCTGCTCCTAGACACAACTAGGGGAGAGGGAAGAATAATAATACAGAATAATACAATCCTCTTAATCCTAGGAGAGGGGGGGATTACAAAGAAGCATATAAATATTGCTCGGAATATTAATAATCTTCTTAATAGGGATTAAGACCAAGCTGATGTGTTACCATTATAAAATAGAAAAAAATTTTAAAATGTTTTTATTCTACACAATCCTCATGACTAGTTTAATGAGACAGGATCTTGAAAAAATACTTGAGATGTATTCTCCTGAGGCAATACTCCTATCAGAGGTTCATATCGATTTTCCATTCCTTGAAGGAATATTGTGGTTTCCTGAGAAACCTGTATATCTAAGAGAAGGATCTGGTATTTATCATTTTAATGACACAGAAGCAGTGATGGTTTCAAATCAAGCAGCATTCTTGTTATATAGAGCAGCGATTCTTAGCGGAGATGGGGGTTTTCCTAGAATAGAAGAAAGAGATCTTAGAAGACTCTATGATTATATGTTCGTGAAAAAGAGGAATACTAGGTTTGAAAAATTTCTAAGGGTTCGAAAAGGACAAACAATTTATATTAGGGTAACACATCAAAGATTGAGAAAAGTAAGGAATACTTATTTTCTTTTCTATAATGTATCAATTCCTGGATTTATGAATTCTGAGGTAGTTGGAGGGATATATCTCAATCCTGCGAAAGAGGAGCCTTAATTGTTCCTAATAATAAAAAATTTTATATACTTTTTATGTTTTGTCTTGTCTAATGGAGAAGATAAGAATAATCCTAAAAGATGGTAGGGTCTTTGAAGGAATACTCATTCCTAGGCCAAGAGAATTCTCAGAGAATTTTATATCAATAAAGCTTAAGAATGGTTACAATATAGGCATTGCGAAGGAAAACATTGAGAGAATAGAGAAGTTGGGAATAGTAGAGGAAAAGAAGGAATCAGAGAAAAAACTAGAGATAGGAGGAAAGGACAAGCCCCTACTAGTAGTATTACACACTGGTGGAACGATTGCTAGTAGAATAGACTATAAGACTGGAGGAGTCTCTGCTAAGACTAGTCCAGAGGAATTAGTTGAAATGGTTCCAGTCATAAAGAAATTCTTCAGAGTAAAAACAAGGCTAATAGCTAATCTTTTAAGCGAGAATATGAGGTTTGAGCATTATAATCACATTCTTAGAGAGATAGAAAGAGAAATAAAAAACAATGCAAGAGCAATAATAATTGGACATGGTACTGATACAATGCACTATACTGGTGCAGCACTCCACTATTCTATAAAGGGTTTAAATATACCCATAGTATTGGTAGGATCCCAGAGGAGTAGTGATAGACCAAGCACTGATGCATGGCTCAATCTACAAGGAGCAGCAATATTCATAAATAAAGCAATAAAGGAAAATATTGGAGGAGTATTCATAGCAATGCATAGAGATGAGAGCGATAAAGAAATAGAAATCCTAGCAGCATATAGGGCTAGAAAGATGCACACATCTAGGAGGGATGCATTTAAACCAATAAACACTGAACCAGTAGCACTAGTAGATATAGAAAAAGGAGGGGTGAGATTAACAAAGAATATAGAAGAGTTTAGGAATAGAGAAGAAAAATTAGAGATAACCTATTTCAACCCAGAGTTAAGAATAGGCATTCTCAAGGCACACCCCCACATGGATAAACAGGAAATACTCGCCTTTAAGGGGTTTGATGGCTTAATCATTGAGGGCACGGGACTAGGGCATTTCCCAATAATAGCTGATGATATTAGCAAGAAAAATGAGGAAGTCCTTAAAGCATTGAAAGAACTAGCAAAAAAC
>JAGGZC010000074.1 GCA_021162185.1 Candidatus Woesearchaeota archaeon
ACTATATTGTTTTTCCTACATCTTATTGTCTAGATGAAGAAGACATACTTAAATATGAAGACAAGAATCGAATAAAAGAAGCAACTAGTAAAGGATCAATCCTTAAGCTGGAACTAAAGAATACGCCTAGAGATAAAGAAGGAAGACCATATATTGAATTAAAAAAGAATAGATATAGAAAAAAAGAAGGAAAAATAGTATTCCCTAATCCAGGATTATATGCCATTGTTGAACACAGGAGGGCTTTTTCTTCAATTTGGCCTATTTGCCTAATAAACTACAGAAAAGATGGAAGAGTACTCTTAACAGCAATTGGAGTAGATTCTGAACCTGGATGGTAAAATCAATCATTCTCCCAACCATTTTATTTGTTTTTCAAAAGTAAATCCTTTTAAATCTCTAATCCTCCCTCTATCTGATGGAACTACTAAAAGGAATGGAGAACAAGCCTATTGGAAGAATTTATAGGCTCTATAAGAAAGGAGTATTGAGAGATCTAATCTCAACTTATCGCGAGGATATTGCAAGAGGATTAGATCTAAAAGCCCTATGGAAAAAGCATGAAAAAGAGCTTCCAGGATATATTGATAGGAAGAGTTTTAAGTTGCTATATGAACTCTTGCTCGGATCACTGAAAGCAAAGAGGAAGGGCTGGGACCTAGTTATTGGGAAACAAGAAGATGTATCACTTGCAACTCCTAGATGGATTGCTATGCATAGGGCTAATATTTTTAGAGAGATTGATGGGATTAATGCTGATATTGCTCTAGGAATAGGATTACAAGCAATAGAGCTGGCTGATCAGGGATTGATAGGAGTAGAGATAGATAGGGAAAAAGCAATAATTGCTACTATTAATCTCAGGTTGAACGATAAGCAGGGAGAGATTTATTGTAATGACTCATTAAACACTGAAATAGTTGAAGTATTAAAAAAGAAATCCTTGAAGATTATGTGTGATCCTTCTAGAGCGTTAAAGGGAAAGAAGGGTTTAAATGATCTAGAGCCTAGTCCATGGCAAGTCTTAAACACTTATAGGGAAGCAGAGCTTATATGTCTAGAGCTCCCACCATTAACAAATATTAGGGATATATTCGTATTCCTCAATGATATTAACAAGGAATATAAAAAGGAGTATGTATTGGAATACATTGCTGATGATCACAGGGTGAACAGGATTAATCTCTATCTCTATAATAAAGGAGTGTCTAGGTTTAATGAACCTTTGATTAGAATTATTTCAAGAGATGAGGAATTCTTAATGCCAATAGTCAAAGAGGAGAGAATAGTACCAAGAGATATGAGCATAAGAGATATTGATGACTCATTATATGTCTATAGGATGCATAAAGGATTAGATATTAATGGGTTGTCACCAATAATTTTCGATATGTTTAATGTTGATAAAAAAATAATAAACAATTCTCGCGATGTATGGTTTCTAAGCGAGGAAAAAATTGTATTTCCATTAGTAGAGGGACCGTTTAGGATTATAGGAAAGGGGTCAATGAATACTATAAAAGGTATCATACAAGAAGTGTATCATGGAAGAGCTACTATTATTCCAAGGATTAATCTTACCAATTATTGGGAGGAAAAGAAGAGAATAGAAGAAAAACTCGGTATAAAAGAGAGAGGAGTAAAACTATACTTGCTTAGGGATAATTCTAATTTACTCTTGCTTGAACCTATATACCAGTAGTAGTTATGGTTGCTGCTAGGAAGTTAAAGATCAATATAACTATTATTGCAATGACTGAGTATAATATTGTTGTTGAGGTCATATATTTTGAGAGCATTCCTCTTTTTGCAAGAATATCCTCCCCGTTTTCTATTCCATTGATAAGCCCTACTAGTAGGTATACTACTTGTAATAAGTATAATCCTACTATGATTTGGAAGTAATATGTTGGTATGCCCAACCTAAACATTCCTAGTAGAGAGGAAAAGCCTTGGAATTGTTGCATTCCTTCTCCTAGTTGTTGTAGCATTCCCATTCTTTCCTGTAAGTTTACAAGAATAGTTGTGATCATGCTAGTAATACCTATCACTATTCCACTAATAACTGGTGCGAGAAAGCCTACCTGTGTCTTCATACTGCTAAGCTCATCTGCCATTAAGTCTTTTAACCTTTCTTCTAATCTATTAATATCTCTCACATATGTTGATATATTTATTAATGCCCTACTAGCAACTATTGGTCCTTTTTTTATGCTATCAACTAATACCTTCATTGATGCCTCTACTAGTGGTGATGGAAAAACTTTTATTGCTCCTACATGTTCATCAAATATTGCTCTCTCTATATCATACCCCAGTTTTGTTATATTATTATAAGCAGCGTTAAAGAATCTACCAGTCGGTGTTCCCTTCATTGTTTCCGCCACTTTTTTTATTGCGATTTCTATTGGCAGACCGTCTCCCAATCTGTTTGCTAGTTGGAATAATGCTCCTGCAAACTCTTGTTCAAGTCTTTTTACTTTTTCCCTTACTTTTAGTGCTTCTCTTGAGAGAATATTGTAATAAACACTGAGAGCTATTCCTATTCCGGCTATGAGTGCTATTCCTAGAATAGTTGCCCCTATACCGAATGGCCCTTTGTATGTACAGATAGTTCCCTCGTATCCCTCTATGCATTCCCTTTGATACCCAAGAAAGGATAATCCTCCAATCACTTTCTCAGGTGTTTCTTCTACTCCCATAAATCTTATATCAAAGTCTGGCGAAATTGTATGTATGATTAATGGTGATATTCCTATCAAGAAGAACGGGATAAATATGAGGATTGCAATTGTTCCTGCTGATAAATACCTTGTAGCACCAAAGAGTTTTACTTTCTTCTTTTTTGATTGCTTCAAGAAGGGAGCTATCTCTTCAATACTCTTACCACCATAACCACTAGGCCTCCTAGACAATATTTGTCGAGTTAATAAATACACACATATTGGTAACAAGATGTTATATATGAATGCTAAGTGATACCATTTAACTTCCTGCATGAAACTAACAACTAGTGGGAGTATTACTAATGATAGTATTGGTAGTACTATTCCCAGCATGTGTATCATTGTTATCGGTCCTTTCAATGAATGACTATAGTGAAGCATTTTTTCATATGTCTCTTCTAGCATTAAGTCTAGGGATTTATCCAATGCGTTAAGCCGCCTTTCCTCTGCTGCTTCATATACAGATGCTTCTAGAAGATGTATCGCCTCTACAAATTCAGGGGCATCATTCTTCCATAATTGTAGGTAATTATCTATTGCTTCTTTGAGTGATGAATATTTCTGGCTCTCCACTTCCCAGAGGAGTCTCTTAAAGTCTAATCCCAAGGGGGGTAGTAAATGTTCTGCTGCAAATTGTACTGCTTTCTCTAGGTTAGGCGTATGTCTCAGATATGTTGCAAGATAAAACACTGCTAATACTAATTGATTACTGGCACGCATCTTCCATGTGGTTGCAAATATGTCTGGAAGCTTTTCTAAGAGATAGTATGATAACAATGATAATATCATTCCTGCTAATAGAAAAAATATAGAAGCTTCTCCTAGTAATAATGCTGGGATAAGATATGTTACTAGGAATATTAATCCTAAAACAAGGAAGGGAGCTATCAACGCTAGACTAGTTATTCCTTCAGGCGTTGCATTTAGATGAGTAATCCTGATCAATTCTAAGAGTTTTTTCCTTCTCTTCTCTGATACATTTGCCCTGAGTAATCTCTCGGCTATTTGACATGCTCTCTCATATAATGATAAATGTCCTGGGAGGTATTCCTTTCTAAACTCTTCATATGCCGCTGAATACACTACTGATTCTTTTTTCTCTTGCTTATCTGTTTTTTCTTCTTCTCCTAGTAATTGTTTCTTGAGTCTTTCCTCATACTTACTTCTAAGCTTCTCGATTATTTTTTCCTCTTTATCACCCTTGCCATTCATTTGACTATGAATACTTCTTTACTTCTTTTTTTAACCATTCCTTCCACTCAAAGAGGATTCTCTTAGAATCAAGAGCCCCAAGCTCTTCTCTCACCTTATCAGAGATTTTATGGAAGGCGTCATTCGCAGCTATAACAAATCTTGCCTCCATTAACTCTTTATTATTACTCTTCCTTGCAATGTTTACTATTTCTTCTTTTATCCTTGCTCTTAGCAAGATATTATCCCATACAGCCTCCCAGTTACCAGTCCATTCCCTTATCTTTCCAGCAATACTTTTAACTATCTCACTCTCTCCCTGGATCAATGTATCAGTGGGTTTTAACTCATCATTTATAGGATCATATACTAATAAATCTCCAAACCCATGTTCTTCTAGTGGATCATTCTCCCAATGCTTCCTAACCTCCGTGATCTGTGTCACTCTTCTATATCTATGCAGGCCATCAGCACTCTTAATAGGATTAGCCACAACTATTATATCCGTAGCCTTGAAACTCGTCTTGGGGACTCCTAGATCATTAACAACCCTATCATACACTCCATATGGACTATCTCCATGAATTGTTCCAGCCACAACATTTGCCAATGCTCCTACACGCATTGCTTCATATAATGCCCTAGCCTCAGTGCTCCTAACCTCTCCTATTATTAGACATGAATCTCCAAGTCTAAGAGTGGTTCTTAATCCCTTCTCTGCTGGTACTTCTGATTCAGCCATTGATAATGCTGATGCAACCTTCATTGGTTGAATGTTGTATCCCATCTTTCTCAATGCATCTGTTGGTAGTTCTAATGTATCCTCAATTGTTATTATTCTATGCTTACGCATTATCTCCACCATTAATGCTCCTAGTAGACTAGTCTTTCCAGCACTCCTAGTTCCAGCTATGAGCATTGTTCTAGCGCCATCAACAAAGAAGCTTAGCAATCCAGCTGCTAGGGGGTTGAGCATCTTATTATTAATCATTAATGGAAGGGTCCATGGTCTATCTCTATGCCTCCTAAAAGCATAGCCAATGCCAGAAGGGTTGAGTGGCCTAGTGATCGCTCCCACTCTTGCCCTAGCAATTCCTGGGAGATATATCTCTGTGTCAAGTATAGGATTAGCTTCATCAAAAGGCCTACCAGATATCATTCTCAGCTTTGTAGCCCAGTTCTCAAGGTCTTGCACGCTTGGAATAATATTTGTCCTACAATCCTCATAATCCGCATGCACAAGGAATATAGGGGTGTTCCCAGGAGGACTATTAATAGTTATATCCTGTACTCTCTCATCTGCTAGGAGTATTTCTACTAATCCAAATCCAACAGTGTATCTAACCAGTATCCTTGCAAGTTGGTTTAGTTCTTTTAATGATAGCTTTATATTCCTATATCCTGCTAATTCTTCTAAGAGGTCTTTACCAATATTAAAGAATACTTCTCGCATTCTCTCTGGATCAATAAATTCTTCTTTCCTAGGCTTGTGCTCTGCTATGATCCTCCTAGCCATGTCTAATAATTCATATTTCTCCTCGTCAAGCCTAAACTCTGGGGGGGTTATGTGATATAAGTATTGAACAGTATCTGGGAGAGAAAAGATTACTACTTCTGAATCATTCACCATGTATCTATCAATCTCTACTCCATGCCTAGGATAGGAAGCCATCAGCTTCGTGAATATAAAATCAGGCTTGATCAAAGGAGAGAAAATCTTTTTGTAGATCTCTCTATCCCCTAGCTTATATGTTAATCCAAGTTTTTTTGCAAAAGAGATTAGTCTCGTCTGTTCTAATATCTCCAGAATGCCATCTATGACAGAAATAATCTTTTTCCTATAATTTATCAATGGCTCTGAGAGCTCTTTTTCTAATTGTATTATTTCCCTCCTCTTTAATCTCTGGAGCATTATATATGCACCAATAGGGTCTCTCCTCAAGAGGTTCGTAGCAATGTCTTTCAATCTGTTATAATACATGTTTACAATGCTTTCATTCACGTTTCTATCAGCAAGATTTTGATATGATAAAATTGATTCATGCAGGTTTAGATCTCTATAGATCACTGCTATTTCTTTCAATATCTGTGTCTGGCTATAATCATATTCATACTCTCTCTGCTGATAGAATACTATTCTTGACACATCTGGATTCTTTGCTAGGAGTTCTATTACTTGTGCCATGCAAAGAGGGTCTTCTTCTATACTCGGGAGGCGAGGAATGTTCGAATAATCAATCCTTAGAATGCTCTCCCCACTTATTCTTTCAATCTTGTATTTTATCTCTGGCAAGCCCTCACCTCCATCTATTAGTTTTTCCGAAAAATTTATAATGTTTTATATGTTTTTATATATAAATTTTGCCAAAAAGAGAGGGGTGAGGGCTTGGAACAAGAAAAGGCTGAACAAAAAAAAGCTCCTTCATCTATCAATACTCTTAATACGAGGATTACTAATCTTGGAGCAAAGGCAAGGCTTCTCGAGGATAGATATGAAATCCTAAGAAAAAAGATAGAAGTAGTAGAGGATAACCTCATAAGCCTTGAAAAAGAGTATAGAGAAGGATTAAAACTAATAGAAGAAGACATAATTGATATAAAGAAAGCAATAGAAGAAATAAAAGAAAAAGTTATGAATATTGCACAAGATATAAATAATGCTGCAACAGTCAAGGATTATAGAGAAATAAAGCATATCTAGCAATGCTAAATCCTACAAAATGGAAAATAAAAGAGGGAGGTGAATAAATGCCAGTGCTCAGCCAAGAATTAATAGATCAAATAGTTGAATGGAAAAAACAGGGATATAGTGATGATAGCATAATGCAATACCTCCAGAGCCAGGGATATAGTGATAGTGACATATTCACAGCACTAAACCAGGCTAGTCAGAGATTACAACCAGCACAAGGCGTTGAGAAAGAAAAGAAAGAAGAACCACAAGAAGAGAAACAGGTAGATGAGGTAGATACAGAGGAACTAATAGAGGCAATAATAGATGAGAAATGGCAAGAGATTAGTCAAGACATAAAAAAGATTGTGGAATGGAAGTCTGGAATAGAGTCAAGTATTGCGAGACTAGATGAAAGATTGAAAAGTGTTGAACAAAGATTAGAAAGCTTGTACAAGAATATAATCTCAAGGGTTACTGAGTATGATAAACACATAGCAATAGTTGGTGGTGAGCTAAAAGCAATGGAACAAGCAATGAGTAGCTTTCTACCAGAACTAAACAAGGCTATACAGGAACTAAAAAGCCTTAGAACAGGAAGCAAAGATAGTAGTAAGAAAACAAAGAAATCAAAGAAAAAGTAATTATTCTTATTTTCTTAGTGATAATAGATTTATAGATATACTCTCATAGTCAATACTATTATGGTTCCTCTTCTTCCCAAACCTTCCCATGATACTCAATATTGGTTGAGTGTATTAATCCATCAATATCTCTATAGTTGAGCTTGAGGAACACCTTAGATGGATCCGTGTTTAATGACTCCTGAAAACTACAATTCAAGAGGATCACATTACTACCATGAAGAGCGTATGAATAATCCTTACACCCAATAAAATTTTTATCATCAAAACTATAAGAAACATTTGTAATATTGGGCATGTACTCATAACTATAGATTAATGCTAACTCAACGTTATAAGTATAAAGCATTCCACTATTAGGAGGACAAGTAAAAGGAGAAGTAGTGTCTAGAACAATACAATAACTAGGAATACTACTTTTGGGATTTAATACACCAAAATATGCTAGTGCCCCTACAACTATCATTAAGACAAGGATGACCCACCCATAGGTTAATATCAACTCCAATGCTGATTGTGATTTACGCATACATATATCATTGGGAACAGAAATTTATAAAGTTTTCCTAGTAAGAAAGATTTATAAAAAATAATCATCTCCATTAACCAAGCGCGGGTAGCCAAGCGGCTAAGGCGGACGGCTGCAGACGGTTTAGAGAAACCTAGAGGGGTTTATGACCGATAGAAACCGTCTATTCCGGGGTTCGAGTCCCCGCCCGCGCTCTATATCATTATTCTTGGATCATGCTTCTTGTAAATCTTTATAGCTACTGGGAACAATAAACTAGAAATAACAGTCATTGCTACAATAGATGAATATAATGGAGAAGTGATCAATGAATGCTGTCTCAGGATCTCTATAACCACTAGTTCTATTGCTCCCCTTGCATTCATAGCCCATCCAATAAGGTTTGCTTGTGCTAGAGAGACATCTAGGAAGGGATGAGCTATTAATGATCCAAGCATTTTTCCAAGAATACCGGCTCCTAGTACTAAGAGGAATATTAATGGATTATAGAGTATTCCCTCTATATTGAAGTGTAATCCAATGTTGACAAAGAAGAATGGGATAATGAACCCAAGAGTAAATACTTTTAATTCTTCTTCTAACTGTTTTTCTTCTTCTGGTCTTGAGAGATTTGCTTTTTGTATTATTATTCCAGCAAGGAATGCTCCTATTGCATATCCAAATGACAATGTATTGGACAATGCCGCTAATAGGAATGTAACTATTACTACTGCTGAAAAGCTTGCAATAGTGCTTCTCTCCTTGCTAACATATCTTAATATCACTGGTATAAGTTTAACGATTAGGAATACTAGTACTATAAAGAGGATTATGAATAATGGGAACAGAGAAGTATGAGGAATACCACTCAAGAACTGTATCTCTGTAGCTTCTGCAACCATTATGGAGACTATTGATACAAGTATTACTTCTACTACATCGTCCACTATTCCCGCACCGATTATATATGTACCAATCTTTGTGTTTAGAGCCTTCTCTGAGATTAGAACAGTAGTGGTTGTACCCTCAGCTGTAACAGCTAATGCTCCTCCTAAGAGGATTGATAACAACCAGTCATAGCCAAGAATCCTACCAACAATAACCCCAAGAATGAGAGGAATAATAGTTGTAAAGATTGATAATATAATTGTTTTTCCAATACTACTCTCAAATTTCTTTAGATTTAGCTCCATGCCAGCAAGTAGGAGTAGGAAAACAATAGCCATCTTTGACAACATATCCAATGCTGCTGAGACATTACCAGTTATTAATCCTGATAGAGGGGTTAGAGCTATTAATATACCAGCAATGATTTGTCCAACAATTCTTGGTAATCCTAATCTATGAAAGATCTCTCCAAATATAAATGCTATACCGAGTATTATTGTAAGCACTGCTATAACATCCATATCCCTAATATGCACTAATATGATTTATATATTTTTCTACCAAAAAACATATAAAAACATATATATGAAACAGTTAAAGATTAATCAAAATAAGGGGGTGGAATGCTTGATTATTTGTATAGAAGGAATAGATGGTTCTGGGAAGGCTACTCAAGCATTAAAACTAGAAGAGAGATTAAAACAAGAAGGGATAAAGACAAGAATCTTTTCGTTTCCAAATTATAACAGTATTACTGGTAGAGAAATCAAGAAATACCTAAACGGAGAGTTTGGAGATCCAAAGATAATTCATCCAAATCTCATATTTCCATGGTATGCTCTTAATAGAAGAGAACTACTCAGAGAGATAAGAAAAGTTGATATGAGTGGAATAGTAATCCTTGATAGGTGGGTTGAGAGTAATCTCGCATTTCAAGCAGGGAAAAAAGAGGGAAAAGAAAGAGAGGAAACAATTAGATTAATAGAACACATTGAATATGACATACTAGAATTACCAAGACCTAATATGATAATATATATTGATATACCAGTAGACAAAGCAATAGAGAGAATAAAGAAGAGATCAGAGAAGAATAATGTAAAGCTTGATCAACATGAACATAAAGAATTCTTAGAGAATGTAAGGAAAACCTATCTTGAGCTCGCGAAAAGAGATAACTGGATCATAGTTAATAGTATTGATAATGGGAGAGAAAGAACAATAGAAGAGATCCATGAAGAGATTTATGAAAAAGTGATAAATATGTATAGAAAATGGAAGGAAAACTAGTACTAATAGGGGATAAGGCATTTATATGGTATAAAGGAGACTTACACACACATAAAGGAGTGATAAGCAAGGAAAAATTAAAGCAGTATGGAAGAGTAGAGACACACAAAGGAGTAGAGGCATACATATTACCATTAACCATTCCTGACTATATAGCTAAGATTAAGCGAGGACCAGCAATAATACAGCCAAGAGACTTTGGTATCATCACTGGGTTAACAGGGATAAACAAGGAGAGTATAGTAGTAGAAGCGGGAACTGGTAGTGGGGCAATGGCTATAATGCTTGCCAATATTGTTAAAATGGTTTATAGCTACGAGAAAAGAAAGGATTTCTATAGACTTGCAAAGAAAAACATAGAAAAATTAGGAATAAAAAACATTATGTTAAAAAACAAGGATATATATCAAGGAATAGATGAAAGAGGAGTAGACCTAGTGTTCCTAGATCTACCCCAACCCTGGCTAGCAGTAAGGCCTGCTTTTCAAGCATTAAAAACTGGTGGATTCCTAGTAGTTTATACTCCTCAAATAAGCCAAGCACAAGAACTAGTGAGGAATGCTAAGGGATTTATACATATATCAACCATTCAACCATCATGTATTGAGTGGGTTATAGGTGAAAAAATATTAAGACCAAGACATATACAGAGGATTCATACTGGTTTCATCACAATTATGCGAAAGACTGAAAATGATTAAGCAAGAAGCAAGACTCCTAGGAATAGATGATGCTCCTTTTAATAGAAAAGATGAAAATGTATTAGTAATAGGTGTTGTTTATCGTGGGGGATCCTGGATCGAGGGAGTTATGAGTACAAGGATCAAGAGAGATGGAGATGAAGCCACAGATAATATAGCAAAAATGGTTAAGAACTCAAGATTTTATAATCAGTTAAAATCAATCTTTCTAGGGGGGATAACCATTGCAGGATTCAATGTTATAGACATAGAGGAATTAAGCAAAAAAACAAGTCTACCAGTAATAGCTGTCACAAGGAAATATCCAGAATATGAAAAGATCTTTAAAGGCTTAGAAAAACTAGGAAAAAAAGAGGCTATAAGGATTGTTAAAAAGACTCCTCTACCAATAAGGATTAACAAGGTGTTTGTCCAATGGTCTGGTTGTACAGAGGAGAGGGTTAGAGAACTATTAAGCCTTGCCTCTACTCATAGCTATATGCCTGAGCCATTAAGAGCTGCTCATTTGATTGGTGCTGGTATAATGCTAGGAGAAAGCAAGGGTAGGGTTTAGGCAAAATACTTTTTTTGCTTTCTCTGCTCATTATCAAGCCTGCTTTCAGGCTTATTTATCCTAGGCCTCCTTGATTCTTGATCCCTACGCATAGTAATGCTTAATGATTCAAGGAAAAGATTCATTCCCTCCTCTAGGCTTAACACATTACTAGTAATCCCATGGATCGCTGGCTTGCCCTTGAACACTATTATTCTATGCGCTAGACTCGTTGCTAGTAACAAATCATGCTCAACTATGATTGCTGCAGCATCCCTAAAGGCAAGCATATCTCTAATTATTTTTCCAAGCTCTAATCTCTCCTCTATATCTAGATAGCTTGAAGGCTCATCTAACAAATAGAGATCTGCTTCTTGTGCAAGAGTCTTAGCTATATACACTCTTTGAAGCTCCCCCCCGCTTAACTCTTTTAGCTTCTTGTTCTTTAAATGTTGTATGCCTAATGGTTGGATTAACTGTTTTTCATATATCCATGCATCTCTCAAGAATTCTAGTACTGTCTCATCTCTTTGCTCAAGGTATTGCGGCTTATAAGCAATAGTTATCTCTTTGGAGTATTTCTCAGCAATGCTCTCTACGAAAGTTGTTTTCCCAATACCATTCTCTCCGAGTATGACTATTATTTCTCCCCTCCTAATCTCTCCTGGACTTATATCAAGAGTAAACCCTCCTTTTTTAACACTAAACTCTTGCCATGACAAGATGTTTATATCTCTTATTGTCTCTTCTTGTCTTCCAATATCAAACACTATGGGTTTATCCCTAAACCTTATGTTTAACTCCTCTATGTATCCACTAAGATATTGGTTTATACCTCTCTTTGCTGCTTGTAGATGAGTCACAACTCCATAAACAGCTGGAGAACCATAAAGGATTTGTATATAATCAGCCATATAATCCATCATTAACAAGTCATGATCAACCACTACTATTGATGAAGAACTACTCAGATCTCTTATAAATCTCGCTATTCTTACTCTTTGCCTTATATCCAAATAGCTAGATGGCTCGTCTATAAAATAGAAATTTCCCTTCTTTAAAGCCATAGCAGCTATTGCCACTCTTTGAAGCTCTCCTCCACTAATAACATTAACATTCCTATCAAGAATATTAGAGATCTCTAGTACTTCAGCTATATTGTTTATCTCTTTTTCATTACTATTAACCCTTTTCAAGAGTTCTCTCACATTTATATCCATATCAGCTATTAATTCCACTCTTTGAGGCTTATATACTGGTCTTATTTCTCCCCCATAAAGCTTCTCTATAAATCTCTGTGACTCTGTTCCCCTAAGCTTTTCAATAATCTCTCTTTCCCCTGGAGGATTTTCTCTCCCAAGATTAGGCTTGATTAACCCTGAAAGAATCTTTAATGCAGTAGTCTTACCTATACCATTCCTACCAATAACTCCTAATACCTTATTCTCCTGGGGGGATAGAAGCCTATACAAAGCAAACCCATTCCTCCCATATCTATGTATTGGATCTTCTTCTAGTTGTGATGGAAGATTAACAATCTTTATTGCCTCAGTAGGACATCTATTCACACATATACCACAACCAGTGCATAATAATTCATCTATAAAGGGCTTCCCATCCTCTCCTATTATTATACAATCCTGGCCAGATCTATTCACAGGGCATAGTCTCTGGCATAGATAGTTGCATATCGCTGGATTACACCTATCCCTAAGTAATACTGCTATCCTTTTCATGCCTAATAGCAATAGAAATGGATTTATAAATGTTGGCCTGATTAATTATTAGTTATTAATAGTTATTAAGAAGGACCAGCCCTATACATTAAATAAATACTCCAAAATAACATATATTTTACTGTTAGAGGGCCAGCATAACTTCCTGCAAAGAGTAGTGTTTCCATAAAACCTTGTGGTTTTTTCTCTCTCTGAGAAATTAGATCCTTATATAAAAAAATGTCTCCAATAATTGGAAAGATTCTTATAAAAAGATTAGAAAATGATAAAGCTGCATCCTTAATGAGAGATGGGAGGTCTATTCCTTTATCATAATTAAAGTTTGGCTCATTTAATCTTTCTTCTAAGCTAGGATTAGGACTCATAAGAATAGTAA
>JAGGZC010000028.1 GCA_021162185.1 Candidatus Woesearchaeota archaeon
ATTCCTAGTTGTAGTGAGGGATCTCAACTCTTGTTAAAAGTAATAAATCCTAGTAGAGATGATGCTGGAAACTATTTTGATTACATAAAGGGAAATCCAAAATTATTAGTGAAGTGCGATCCCAACCCACCGGTAATAAGAGAAGTTAATATTACCTCTGATGATAGTATAAGTGAAGATATATTCATAGCAGGAGATACTGTGAATATTAAAGCAATGGTGGAAGATTATTCAGATGTGAAATTGGTAATCAATGCTTCAGAATTTGGGGTTAATCAAGAGATAAAATCAGATTGTGTGAGTATATCAGGATCAAGAAGTAGAGAGTGTAGGCTAACATTTACTATTGGAAGGGAAGGACCATATACTGGAGAAATAAAGATAAGAGCAATAGATAGAGCGGGGAATATAGATGAAACCACACAAACCATAAGCGTAGATAAGGGAGTAAGACAGGAAATAGTAGATATTTGGAGTATTTCAGGTTCTGAACATTATCCGCAAAGAGTTAGTGCCCCAATATTAGCAAAGAATTCTCAGATATTAATACTAGAGATAGATCATCAGTTGAAAAGAGGTATGAGTAATGCCAACATAGTGAGAGTGGAAGGAGAGGAATGTAAAGTGATAATAGATGAAGATACAGACATTCCCTGCTTCTTCACGATGAGCATACCAGTGGGTGATAGAGTAGTTCTAGGAGTAGAACTACAACCAGGAGAGGAGTACCCTGACAAGTTTAATGTAAACATCTCGTATAGGATTTATTCAAAGATTGGTCGATCACTCTATGTCAATCCAGAAATAGAGAGCCTCACATTTAAAGTAGAGACAACTTATTCCCAACTAGCACCAGCGCTAGTTAAGAAATTCCTAGAAGAAGCAGATAACAAAACAGAGGAAAGGAAAAACAGCTATATAAACGCATATAAAACTTTTATGCCACTATTGGGAGTATTATACGCTGCATGTATGATAAAATCCTCACTACTTACAATTGAAAAGGGGACAGAGTCAGTAGCGGCAGGACTGGAAACATCTGCCAACGCTGCAGATGCAACAATCATAGGGGCACCAATAGGGGAGGCATTAAGAGCTATATCTAAATTATTTGGAGGTGTAGGGAAAAGTGTATCCAATGTGCTAATAAAGTTAACACATATAGTCCCACCAATGGCTTGTGAGATAGGGCTGTGTAAGTTCAACTTGGTTGAATGGCTCACAGATAAAATAGGATTTAGAGAGGAAAATATTATTAAACCTGTGTTAGGAGAATCAGGAGTGGAAGTGGTCTCAGCTCTTGCTGGAGAAGTTGATCCATATAGATCAGTTCCTGAAGCACTTGCAACGACCTGTGTTCCTGCAATGATGAAGCATTATGGGACAATGATAGATATTCAATGTGCAAAAAATAATTGCTATAAAATCCAAGCAGTAATGATGGGTGGGGATCTAAGTGTTTGTGACAAACAAGCAGAAGTACAGGAATGTGTATTAATTCTTAATGGAGCACAAAATGTCTTATTTATTACAAGACTCTGGGACCAACTTATGGTTAATCTCGAGTACTCCTTTAATCATCCGGTTGCATTAGCATATTTTGGAATAAACCTACTTATACAGTGGAGAGGGTGTAATGCTATTCCTTTTTCTACTGTTAGATTGGCTTGTAAGATACCTTTATGGACTGGTCGGGCACTAGAAGACATATCAAACATAAAAGCATTATATGATGAGTATCAAACATTGAAATCATTCTTTGTACCGCCAAAGGTGTGTGAAGAAAAAATTGATCTCAACAAGATAACAATGAAGAAGGGTAGAGAAATAAAACGATTAAAGACAGGAGTATTCCATCCAACCCAGTGGGGGGACCTATTGTTGATGAACGAGATAAATGATGTTGATCCAGGGGAGGGGTTCTTCTATAGTTTAGGTGAAGTAGCTACATCTTCTGAAAAAACAAACATTGGACTCGCCACCGGTCCTAAAAATAAAATCTATCTAGTTAAGGGGAGTGTGGATGAATCAGGAAACAAAAGAATAGAAATAATAGGAAGCAAGGATATTGTAAAAGGGATAGCAGAATATGAGAGAGAAAAAGCTGTTGAAAATTATTTAGAGGAGTTAGAGTTAAGGAAATCTTTTCTGATACTCGCAACCTCATTTACTGAAGATTATTATTTTAAGGAACAAATTCAAGACCTAGATAGTGAAATCTCTGAGTTAGAAAAGAAGAAAAGAGAAGTAGATAATAGTGTTCTTTCAATTTTAGAACAAGAGCATCCATTTATTTATCAAAATCAGAGACTAGTGAAGGCTAGAGAGGAATATAGGAAAACTTATGAGGAATATCTACAGCTTGAGAACAGGGTTAGAGAAGAGAGAAAGACTGTGAAAGAATTATGTGACTATCCAAAATCTAAGTCTTGTAAAGAAGCTAGGAAACAGTTATCTAATCTTGAAAATGAGCTTAAACGGAAGAGAAGGGAGATGAAGGAGAAGGAGCAAGAACTTGGTGATTCTATTAAGAGTGCTATTGATGATTACTATTATATTCAGTGGAGGAATCAGCCAACTCTAAAATGGATATCTGACTTATATCAAATGTCTCTATCTGTGAGTATGTATTTTGATCAATTGACTAGAGGTTTTGGTAAAGAGTTTACATGGGCAAATCTAAATCTTCACCAATTTACACTAGAGAGAGGTATAGAAAAGCTTTGTGAAGACAAACTTAACTCTCTAGATGAATCAGAATTGGTTCTCTCACAATCTCAATATGTTGCGCCTATTGGTAATCCTGGAGCCACAATTGTTGCTTATAGAATTCCAAACTATGATTATAATGAGGATAATGAGGGAGTAGAATTGGTAAACTATACATACTATGTATCGTATTATCTATCTAACAATGATCCACTCTTAGGAAATAGAAAGCCAGAGATGCACTTTAAAATTGTTTTAAGGCCTGGTGAAAAGATTTTGAAAGATGAGAAGCTAGAATATGGAGAGAATAGTGTTGTGAGTGAAACCTTGTCAGAGGTTAGTGGGAGGCAATACTCCGAGGCATGTATAATTATTAATAACGGAAACAATTTCTTCGACAGTTATCACGGAGGACTATGTACAAGGATTAGAGGGGTGGGAGAATGAATAAGGCCCAGTTATCAATGATGATGGTTCTCGGATTAATACTATTGATAATCATTGGTTCAACAATAATAGTTGTTAAACATTTAACAGGGACCAAGCCGCCTATTGCAACTGAGAAAAAAAAGATTGATGAAGTAAGAGAATATACCTCTAAATGTCTAGAAGAATATACCAAGGAGGCACTTATAAAGGTTGGTCAACATGGTGGGTATATCTATCCAAAGAGATATGGAGTGATAGCTATAAAAGGATTCCCAGAGTTTGGGAATGGAGTAGAACTAGTTGATGGGTTATTGATCCCTTACTGGTATTACACTACTACTAATAATCCATGTAGCTTTGAGACAATGATGCCCCCTCTAGAAGGAACCTCAAATAGTATTGAGAAACAGATAGAGTTATACATTAAAGAGAATATAGACGAATGCTTAGACAATTATGAGCAGTTCAAAGAGCAGGGATTCATTGTTAGCCATGGGGATATTTCTATAGATGTTGACTTTGGAGAAGAAAAAACATTAGTCAAGATGAAGATGCCAACGACTATTAATTCGAGTGGTTTTAGGGCTAACATTAATGAATACAGGGCTGAATTAGATCTACCATTCAAGAAGTTTTATGATTATGCTTACCAGTTAGCATTCAATGAATACACTGATGGATTGTTTGCTTATTCTATCTATAGGATTATTCAACCTTTATCCTACCTAGAGGAGATCCCACCAATGGGGCTACGTACAGATATTTCTTATCTATTCCCAGATCAAAAGTTTTGGATTAGGAGCGATGTAGAAGAAAAGATAAAAGGCCTCTTAACATATGAAATACCTAGGATAACGACTACTGAATCATATAATGCTTTTTATGGCTACACAATATCAGAGAATATGAGTATAGACCAAGCTATAGAGAATAAGTATATAAGAGAGGTATATAATATCCCCGTAACAGATGAGGTATCTATACCTTTGCTAAGAGTTAACACAATATACTTACCAAGGTTTGGTTTAGACTTAAGAATTACCCCTGGTAGGGGGATCTATACTGTTAGGAATACAAAGATATTCCCTCCTAAGTTACCAGTTTTTAATGCCTTTATGGATATGATCTTTCCTAAGGTTTATTCATCAGACAAGTCATTCTTCTATGATTTATCCGTACCAATAGTTATAAACCTTTATTCACCAAAACCATTTAACTGGGAGGGGTATAGTTTTATGTTTGCGATAAAGCCAAGGATTTATATGAATAAGCCTTTATCATTAACAACCTGTAACGCATCATTCTTTGAGACGAACAACAAGCCTAGTGACGATCTGTGTAATCCATTATTCTTTTCTGGTTCAAGAATCCATTTAGATATCTCCACCCCCCATGGGTATAACTATGATGAATTATACATAACCTATAAGTGTGGACCAATCGAGTGCTTTATCCCCTTTGAACTAAACGAATCCACTGGTATGTATGATTTACAATTGCCAGTATGTCTAGGGGGCTCTTTGGTAGTATCTTCTCCTGGCTTCCTTTCTCAATCAGTTAAGCTAGATTCTACGGGTGAGGAAGAAGAGAGACTATTAAACATAAAACTCTATCCTCTAAACTATACAGTTAAAGCATATATAAAAGAACTAGTGATGGAGAAATCAGAATCTATTGACACTTCCCTACTAGGCCCTGGCAGAGGATTGGCAAACCTTTATATTGGGATGCATGAGGGATCTATTGGTGCAAAATTAGCAAGCGAATTGCTTGACAAGCTAGAAGAATCCTTTGCTCCATACTGGTATTTTAGTGGAATAGATAATGATGGACCAGAGAATGATGAAGAGATATTGTTAATCCTTAGTCCTAATGGCTCCGGATTCCCAACAATGGGTAGATTTACTCCTGGAAACTATTCTATTAATCTAAGCCTTGTTCCTGGAAACTATAGCTTAGTGATACTTCACATACATTACCTTGGAGAAAGCTATACACAAAAGAATCTTACTCTAAGTATACCAGATGATATTAGATGCGTAGGGGTAGCGGGTATAAACCTTAAGTGTGAGGGTCCAGAGAATGTTACTATTAACTCTTCAATGCTTATTGGTGGTGCTAGTATTGATAGGTTTGAGATCACTC
>JAGGZC010000041.1 GCA_021162185.1 Candidatus Woesearchaeota archaeon
GTTCTAAATACTGAAAATGGTAAGGATTTATACATGGATAAGAAAGTATCGACCCAGAAAACTTAAAGAATTTGTTAATCAAAAAGAAGCAGTTGAGCAAGTATTAAAACTAGTAGAGAACTATAAGCCAGGTGGGAAAGCAATACTATTATATGGTCCTCCTGGATGTGGGAAGACAAGTCTTGCATATGCAATAGCAGGAGAGCTAGGCTTAGAACTAGTAGAGATAAACGCTTCTGATATGAGAGACGCAAAGACATTGAGAGCAGTAATAGGAGAAGCAATGAAGCAGAAAAGTTTCTTTCATAAGGGCAAGATTATATTAATAGATGAGATAGATGGGATGAGCGGTACATATGATAGGGGAGGGATCCAAGAATTAGGAAGGCTGATAAATAATTCTAGGTATCCAGTAATACTAACAGCGAATGATCCCTGGGATCAAAAGTTTAGAGATATAAGAAAGGTATCAGTAATGGTAAACATTCCAAGACTTAATAGTAGGGATATAAAGAAGAAATTGTTAGAAATAGCTCGTAAGGAAGGATTAAGGGTGGATGATGAGGCAATATCAATGCTCGCTAGGAATAGTAGTGGAGATCTCAGAGCAGCTATAAATGATCTAGAAACGCTTAGCCATGGATCAAGGCATATTACTCTTCAAGATGTTAAGAGTCTTGGGTGGAGAGAGCGAGAAACAGAGATATTTGAAGCATTAGGAAGAATATTGAAGTCTACTAGTATTGATACTAGTATTGGTGCATTTGATTATGTTGACATGGATCTAAATGAGGCGATGCTATGGCTAGAAAAGAATATTCCAAAAGAATATAAGAATATTGATGATCTCGCCAGAGCAATGGATGCGTTAAGCATTGCTGATATCTACATGGGTAGGATTACTAGAAGGCAGTATTATCGACTAATGGTTTACGCATCTCTCTTTATGACTAGTGGAGTGGCACTTGCAAAGAGAGAGAAATATCCTGGCTTCACAAAGATGGATAAGCCTACAAGGATATTAAAGATATGGATGGCTAATCAGAAAAACGAGAAAAAGAAGCAACTAGCAGAAATAATGGCGAGGAGGATGCATACTAGTAAAAGAGTTGCATACAGAGATGTCTTGCCATTCATTATTCCATTATTAAGAGATAAACAACAAAGAGAAAGACTTGCTAAATGGTTAAGAATAGATGAAGCATCACTAGATATAGCATAAGACTTAAAAAGGCTTTCATTCTCCCATTACTCACTGGGGGCGTAGTTCAGCCAGGCTAGAACAGCTGGCTCCAGTTCATCGCTGGAGCGAGGAAGCCTCAAATGGCTAATGACTAGCATGACTGGTGTGTAATCCATGAGGAGACACCAGCAGACCTGGGTTCGAATCCCAGCGCCCCCAAATTTTATCTTCTAACAATTCTTGGTTTATACTTCTGCTCTCTTAATACTTCTATACCAATCAAGAATAAGAAGAACTCTAAAAGTATGAATAACTTATAGTCTATCAACCAGCAGTTGTTAGCTGTGTAATCCTTAAACCAATCACATATACTCATAGACTTAGTAACATTAAATATGAATGGATCACTAGTAGCCATTCCTCCTTTCTCATCATGTGCAAGGAATATTGTTGAATACACTCCTTGTTCATGACTCTCTATGCTTGCAATATCTTTGTCTATCAACACTATTAATCCACTGCTAGTATTAATAGCTTCAAAGCTTAAGACATCTAGATCTGGATCATAGAAATACTGGGAGAGATTTATCTTAACTACTTTACCTGTGGGCATTGAATAATTTAGACCATTAATACTCACTCTTGGATTTCTAGGAATGTATAATCCATGCGAGATGAATAGATAGGCTCCTAGTATGACTGCTATTACTAGTAGGATTATTCCTAGGAGTATTATCCATTTCTTTAATAATATTGACTCTGGCCTCTTAGAATGCAGAGAGATATAGACTACTATTTCTGCTATTATTAGTAATCCAAGAATAATCGCGATTGACTCGCATTTATGATCAATAACCCATTCCTTAGTCATGCTTAGCCATGCCTTTGTCTTGTCTATCCATCTATATATGAATAGCCTTCTCTTTGCCTTTACTATTAATTCTTCCTCATAGTTATAACCATTACTAGCTGTTATATTTATGTCTATTACTTGTTCTAGGCTAGTATCCTTGTCTAGGAATGATGCATTGACTAATAGCTCTATATTCTCTTCCTCTCCTGGAAATAAACTAATATTTTCGCTGAGATCTTTATTAAAGAAAGAAGATCCTATCCTAACATTATATACGGATGGCTCTATCCCCTTGTTTCTTATTGACAGATTAATAATCCTAACAGACCCACTTTTGATACTTATCCTTGATGGTTTTACAACTGGGCGTTGAGCCTCTACTCCTTGTATAACCCTCACATCAAATTTTTTCTCTATTAGTGTTATAACCCCTCCTACTAGTGGCCTAGCGGTTATTCTAAACTCATAATCACCAGGTGTTAATACAAGTGTATGATTAATCCATGCTTCTTCCCCTGGATCAAGCGTTATGTTTGGGTTATGAATAACTACTCCTTCTGGATGTATTGAGATATTAAAACTAGTAGTCCTTGTTCCAATATTCCTTATGAATAAATCAATATTCTCAGCATATTCAGGTATAACTATATCCTCGGGTACTATAAGTTCTGGTTGATAACAGTTCTCCACAGGGATAATTGTTTCAATTCTTTTAGAGGTCTTACCTGTTAATTCCTCTACACTGAAACATATCTTTAGATTATCCTTCTCTAGTGGAGGGATTTCTATTGGTAACCAAACAATCCCTCCTGGGGAGATTGTTATTGTCTCATTATTATACTCATAGCCCCTACATTTTGACTTTATTTTGTATGTGTTTTCAAAATACATATCATTCCTTATTACTAAGAATCTCCTGCTATATTGCTCCTTACAGAGAGTATCATTTGTTATATACACATCAAAATCATATCTCTTTGCGATATTATATTTAATATCCTTAACTGCTATAAGCTTGTTATGAATTGACCTAGCAATAA
>JAGGZC010000054.1 GCA_021162185.1 Candidatus Woesearchaeota archaeon
ATACACTGTCCTTTATAAACCCTTCCTTTATAGCTTTTTTCATTATTGTTTCAATCTTTAATCTTTCCATTCCGCTCTCAACAATCTTTCTAATTGTTGATACTCCTTTCTTTTCTCTTTCTGTTTCTTGTTCTATTCCTAGGAAATAATACAATAGGTCGAGAATTTCTTCTATTCTCATTGGACTGGGAATCGCTTGATATAATCTTATATATCCTTCCTCTTCATCACTATCCAATGCTTCTTCTTCTATGATCGGTCTGAGATAAAGGTCTCTAGTTGAGAGTTTTTCATTATCCCAATTAACTACTAAACACTTTTCCATTTAAAAACAAGAATATTTTTATCTTGTTACTGTTAAATTATCCATGAATTCTTTTAGTTCTCTTGCTCTTCCCTTAGAGAAGTGTTCTCTTATTGGTTCTAATAAATCATTGATGTATTCTGCTACTGCTTTCTTTAAGTCTAATGGATGTAAGGAGCCATTAACAAAGTCTTCTTCTAGTTGATCATAACTCTCATAAGTCTTGTCTCCTCCATACTTTTCCGGTCTCTTTACTTCTAATAGCTTGTCCTCGTTAAAGATTAATAGTTTTGCCCATGTTAATACAGGGTTATAGCTTGTATCCTTTGCTGGACAATACGCATTCATTACTGCCTTTTCTACTTCCTCTCTTGTATCTGTCACAAATATTGCTGATCCTGGAATGCTTTTACTCATCTTTAATGCTGATAACTCTTCCTTTGTCATCTCTTTTGGATTCTTTCCTGGCGGAAGCTTTAATCCTGGAAGCAAGGGGTGATGGAGTGCTATTGGTTTATATTTTTCTCCTTCATGGATCAATGGGCTTGTCTCAAGGCTTAGAGCTACTTCTCTCGCAACTACATGGGCTTTTCTTTGATCTATTCCAGAGTGTGCAAGATTAATTCCTTGTATGAATATGTCTGCCACCTGCATTGCTGGATATATGAGTAATGCAAAATTCACTGATTCTCCTTCTTTTCTACCAGCAATTGTTATGCTCCTCATCATTCTTGAAAGAGTTGTGTGTTTAGCTACATCTATAACTATCTCCCAATATTTATCGTTGTTGTGATATAATTCCGATCCCTTGACTATTCTAAGCTTTTCCGGGTCTCCTCCAACTGTTTTCAGTGAAATCTTGAATACTTCTTCAAAGTATTTTGCAGCCTTATTGATGTTTTCCTTTTTTCCTTCAAGCTTGTTGTTGATCCATGTATGCCAATCTGCTAGGAATACAGATGTGTCTACTCCTGCTCTCTGATAATCTCTAACTTTCATCATTGATAATATCGCTGAACCTAGATGGAGTTTACCACTAATCTCGAATCCAATATAATGCTTTAATGGCACTTCTTTTTCTAGTAATTTCTTTAAGTCTCCTGGTGTTAATACTTCTTCCAGATTCCTAGTTATAAGCTTGAATCTCTCCTCAATATCCATTTTAGATTAAAAGAGGCTTGTGTCTATTTAAATCTTTTTCTTGAAGTATTCATGAGTCTTTCTTAAACCAGTCTCTATATCGATCCTTGGCTTCCATCCAAGAATTCTTTCTGCTTTCTCATAGCTTAGACAACTCCTTCTCTGTTCTCCAGGCATTGCTTCTGCATGAATCTCTTTATACTTATTCTCAAAGAAGCTGTTCAGGATCTTGAAAATAGTGTTTATATCTGTCTCTATGCCTGTACCAATATTAAAGATATCAACTATGTCTAAGTGTTTTAATGCTAGCAGGTTTGCATCTACTACATCTGAGACATATACAAAGTCTCTTGTTTGTTTTCCGTCTCCAAAGATTACAGGGTTTTCTCCCTTGATCATTTTGTCTAGGAATATTGCTACTACTCCTGCTTCTCCATGAGGGTTTTGTCTTGGTCCATACACATTTGCATACCTCAAAGAAGTATATCTTAACCCATGATTCACATAATAGTAATGTAGATATTTCTCTATGCTTAGCTTTGCGCATCCATATGGGCTGACTGGTCTTGCTTCCACTGTTTCAGGTGTGGGAATTATCTCTGTGTCTCCATATATTGCTCCACCAGTAGATGAGAAGATGAACTTCTTTACTCCGAATTTTATTGATGCCTCTAAGAGATTTAAGCTTCCAAGAATATTGATCTCTGCATCCATTGCCGGGTCTTTTACTGATCTCCTTACATTTATCTGTGCTGCTAAATGAAACACTACTTCTGGTTGCTCATCTCTAAATATCTTGAAGATTTCTTCTTTATTCCTTATATCTGTAACAAACAGTTTTGCATTCTTATTTACGTTTTCCTTGAAGCCTGTTGATAAATCATCAATCACTACTACTTCATGTTTATCTACTAGTGCATCAACAAGGTGTGAACCAATAAATCCAGCCCCACCAGTTATGAGTATCCTCATTTTCCATTCTTTCTAGTATTGCTTTTAAATAATTTTTCATTTCCAATTATTTTCAATATTGAAAAAATTTTCTTGTTTTTCACTGGTCAAACATGCAAAGAATATTTAAAAACCCGTGAATCTTTCACATAAACATAGAGAAATGCTACAAATAGGAGAGAAACATAAATAAATATTGCTTCTCTCCAAGAAAAAGGTGGAAAAATGGCTAAAGAAGTAAAACTCGAAATAGAAAAACTCCCAGGAGTAGGAGCAGCTACTGCTGAAAAACTATTAACAGCTGGATATGACACATTACTAAGCATAGCTGTGGCTAGTCCAGGAGAAATAGTAGAAGCAGCAGGAGTAAGCGAGACAGCGGCAAGAAAAATGATCATAGCCGCGAGAGACATGTTAGACATGGGGTTCGAGAGCGGGCTAGATTACTTGAAAAAGAGGCAAAACATATTCAAGATAAAAACCCCCTCTGAAAATTTTAATCAACTATTAGGAGGAGGTCTCGAAGCGGGAGCAATAACAGAGGCCTTCGGACCATATGGAAGTGGGAAGACACAGATTGGGCATACACTTGCAGTAATGTTACAAAAACATCAAGAAGGAGCAATAGTAGTATATATTGACACAGAAAACACTTTTAGACCAGAAAGAATTAGACAAATAGCAGAAGCAAATGGGTTGGACCCTGAGAAAGTATTAGAACACATAAAGGTTGCAAAGGCATATAATAGTGATCACCAGATGCTCCTAGCGGAAAAAGTAGAAGACCTGATAACAAAGGAGAAACTACCAGTAAAACTATTAATAGTTGACTCCTTGACAGCCCACTTTAGAGCAGAATTTGTTGGCAGAGGTACTCTTGCAGAGAGACAGCAAAAACTAAACAAGCATATGCACACATTGCTAAAAATAGCTGATGTACACAATGTTGTTGTATATGTTACAAACCAAGTAATGGCTAAGCCAGACGTATTCTTTGGAGACCCAACAGAAGCAATAGGTGGAAACATTGTTGCACACAACTCTACCTTTAGGATATATCTAAGAAAGGGAAGAAAAGATACAAGGGTTGCAAAACTAGTGGATAGTCCAAGCCTACCAGACAATGAAACAGTGTTCCGGATAACAGAGAAAGGAATAGAGGATGCTATTTAAATTGTTCTCCCTATATTTGTTTTTTATTAAGAATTCTCCTAGAAAAGCCCTAAATAATAGTTATTAACAAACATTTATAAGAGAGATATCAAAAAACTTAAAAGTAAAAAAGAACCCATCTTCTCTATGAAAAAAAGTAAAGGAAAAAAAGAAGTACTAATATCAATCATATTTCTAGCACTTCTCCTAGGTATAATACACTTCTCTGTATACCCATCAGTAATATATCCGTGGACAGATGAGATAATATATGTTGGGATGGCTAAATATTTTACTGGAAGCTTAGGTCCAAGTATTAGCGGGTTCTATGAATTAATGCGTCCACCATTACTATCGTTTTTCTACTCTCCTCTATATCTCTTAGGAATAGTTCGAGAGGTTGATATAAACAACCTAGAAGGATTAAACATAGAAACGTTTAGAATTCCTCTATATACATACAACTATCTCTTAAATCTGGCGTCAATTGTTGTGATCTTCTCCCTGATACTATTCTTAGGAGGATATAAAGAAAAGAAGATAAAAGAGAAGAGGTTGCTCCTATTATCAGCAATCCTTGTGTTGATATATTTCATGTTCAACAAGATATATATCAATTATGGTGAAAGGATTCTACCAGACCCTTTATCAGAGGGATTAACACTCCTAGCCCTACTATTAATAGCAATAAATAAACCATTGACAAAGACAAGCAAGAAGAGTTATATGACAATGTTTGTCTCTGGTGTATTGTTTGGACTTGCATTCCTAACAAGGTTTAATCAATTGTTATTATTCATGGCTTTTATTCTCCTATTATTATTAGAAGTGTTCATATTACTCATGCAAAATAAAAAAAAGAAAGCTACAAGAATTCTATTATTAATCATAGCATTACTCCTTGGCTTCACCATTCCATTCATGCTATATAGCCTATTTCTCAGATCTATACACGCTAGCATATTTGAAGTATTAGAAAAAGCCTCAGAAGTTGTAAGACAAGATTCCTCACTATTCCCCGGTTCACCGATATATTACTTAAAAGAATTAATCCTAACTGTTCCAGGAATCTTCTTACTGCTAATATTTGGAATATTCCATAAGACAAATATAAAAGAGAAGAAATGGGCAGAGAAAAGGATAATAATACAAGCAATATCTCTATACGTACTAATACTCCTAATATATCTCAGCTTTTTCTTTCCGTTAAAGATCTATCGCTACCTTTTCTCCATACTCCCAGGAATAATAGTTTTGTCAGGAATAATAATGTATGAAATTTTAAAAAACATTAAAAGAAGTGTAGTATACAAAATATTCTTTGCATTGTTCTCATTATTATTGATCGTGAATATTATCAGTTCGGCAATGATTATTAGATGGCACACAGTTAAAAATGAGGATTATATCAAAGACATAGAATTTATTGTTCAGAGCTTGAAATCCATGAATATTAGCTCTGAAAATTATGTGATATTTACAAATAAAGTAGAGCTTGGCATGTATTTGAAAAACACTGTTATATATATCAGATGGTGGTGTCAAAAAAGAGCCCTGGAACTAATCTTAAATAATTCAAAAGAAATAGAAGGATATGCGGAGTTATATCCTCTCCTAGATATTCATAGTGGTTATAAAGTAGTACCAATAATTGATTACTCTATACCAGTCCTTGCTGATGAAGAAGAGAAAAGACAGGAAATCAAAGAGTTCTTAGAGAAAAAATTCGGAGTTTATGCTTACTCTGGAAATATATATGTATATAATCCAAGATAATAACCAAAACACTTTTAAATAGAGGATTTATACATGTAATATTCCCATGAGTTTTTGGGCTATTTCTCTGGGGAGCATATGAATAAAAGAAAAAAGAGGTATGAAGTATATGCAAGGAAGAAGGTTTGGTCAAGGAAAGGGCCATAGTTTTAGGGGCTTTCCTCAAAAAACAGCCCCTGTAAAAGTTGGAGACGAGATAGAGGTAGACATAGAGGCAATTGGTAGCAAGGGAGATGGAATAGCAAAAGAGAAGGGATTCGTTGTGTTTGTGCCAAATACAAAGAAGGGAGACCATGTGAAAGTGAGGATCACAAAAGTATTGAGAAACGTTGGATTTGCAGAAAAGGTTGGTGAAGAGAAAAAAGAAGTAATCGAAGACACTGAAGACTTCTAAGCATTTACTATTTTTCTCATTTAATTTTTTTGATTCTTTATAAAAAAGAGACTTCCCTATTTAGAGATAGAAAAAATAACAGTAACCCCTCGATTTCTAGTGGAAATGTTATAATAAATATAGGAAGAACTTTAACTATTATTTAATTTCAATATTGAAACCTATAATAAAAAATAAAAACAAAAATATTTTAGGCTCTCTTTATTTTACTTAAAGAGTTCCAATAGAAATATAGGTCTCTAGGCCTCTTAATATATGGAATTATTATCTATATAGAAAAAAATTCGTCGTAACAAAAAATATAAACAACCCCTACTTCCACTGGAAATAATGGATCTAAAAAATATTTTTGAGAAGTTTTCTGGGAAAAGCAAGATCTTTAGGAATAGAGAAGCCTTACAAGCAAGATATCACCCTGAAAAGATCTTGCATAGAGATAAGGAATTAGAAAAAATAGCAGCGATACTAGCACCAAGTCTTAAAGGAGAAAAGCCTAGCAATTTATTTATATATGGAAAGACTGGGACAGGGAAAACTCTTTGTGTATTGCATGTGGCTAAACAATTAGAAGAATTTGCAAGAGAAAAGAAAGGGAATGTGAGAATAATATATGTTAATTGTAAGCTTAAAAGAGTAGCAGACACCCCTTATAGATTGCTCGCTCATATTCTACACGAGTTAGGACAAGAAGTTCCATCTACTGGGCTGCCAACAGATGAATTATATAAGGCTTTCTATGACTTGATTGATAGGAGGAGTGATGTAATAATCCTTATCCTTGATGAGATCGATCAACTAGTAGCAAAGTCTGGTGATGATATATTATACAATTTGTCTAGAATCGATTCAGAGTTGAAAAAGGCTAGGCTAAGCATTGTTGGGATTAGTAATGATTTATTGTTTGCAGAGAATCTTGATCCAAGAGTAAAAAGTTCTTTATCAGAGGAAGAAGTAGTATTCCCTCCTTATAACGCATTACAGATCAAAGATATACTCGAAGAGAGGGCTAGAATAGCTTTCCAACAAGGAGTAATAGGAGAAGGTGTTATACAAAAAATCGCTGCTATCTCTGCTAGGAGTCATGGAGATGCTAGAAGAGCCTTAGAACTCTTAAGGATTACTGGCGAGCTAGCAGAGAGAAAAGACATGAACAAGCTAACCTTGGAACTAGTAGATGAAGCAGAAGAAAAAATGGAGTCAGAAAACATTATAGAAACAATAAAGGCACAACCACAACAATATAAAGCAGTATTATACACTACTATAATACTAAATGAGAAAAACATGGAGATAAATACGGGAGAGTTATATAACCATTATAGACGTCTATGCTCACAGATAAAAGTTAGACCCCTCACACAGAGAAGGGTTTCGGATATTATAGCAGAACTAGACATGCAGGGATTATTATCAGCAAAGACTATTAATAGAGGGAGGTATGGTAGGACTAAGAGCATTGAGTGTACTATTCCTTTAAGACTCCTTGAACATGTAAAGAAAATATTAAGAGAAGATCTTGGATTATAATGGCTAGCCTGGAAGCTATAAGAAAGATACAGGAAAGAGGGCTTCTTGTAAGCCCAGAGGCAGCTAGGCTTGATGATAATGAGTTATTTTTCTTAGCGGAGATAGCGGAAAAGAAAGGGTTAATAGTTGTTAAGCCCATAGAAATAGAACCAGTTTTAGAGGAGAAGAAAGAGGAAGAAGATATAGAAGAACTACTAGTAATAGAGGAGAAGAAAGGAAAAAGGAGTTATGATGATTTTGTTGAGTATTATAATCGGAGATATGAATATTTATCAAGGCTTCTGAGCCATAGACCAGGACTAGAAAATGTTTCGAGTATTGCAAGAATCTCTAGGAATGGTGGGAGACAAGAAGTAGCAGTAATAGGAATGGTTAGAGATATAGCTCTTACTCGTAATGGTAATAAGGCAGTAGTATTGGAGGATCCAACAGGAAAAATAACCGTGTTCTTTTCAAAGAATAATGAGGAATTATTTAATGCTTCCCGAGACATAGTCTTAGACGAGGTGATAGGTATAAAGGGGTTGATGAGTAGAAATGCCATAATGGCTTCTCAACTATACTTTCCCGGAATTCCACCAATACAAAACATGAAGAAAAGCCCAGTAGAGGAATACATATTATTCCTTGGTGATACTCATTTCGGCTCTGCATTATTCCTCGAAAAAGAATTTAACAATCTTCTCTCATGGCTTCGTGGAGAGGCTGGGAACGAGAAACAAAGAGAGATAGCTGAGAAGATTAAATATATAGTCATAACTGGTGATATTGTTGAGGGTATAGGTATTTATCCTGGTCAAGAAGAAGAACTAAGAATTAGGAACATAAGAGGCCAATTTGAAGAAGCAGCAAGACACTTATCCAGGATTCCAAGGGATAAAAAGATTATAGCAATTCCTGGCAATCATGATCCAGTAAGAGTAGAAGAACCACAGCCAAGGATTCCAGCGGAATATGCGGAGGCATTACTTAGATTAGAAAACTTTTATATGTATACGAATCCAGCATGGATCAGGATTGGGAAAAAACAAGGATTTGAGGGGTTCACCATGCTATTATATCATGGTTCTAGTCTCGTGTATTATGCGGATCATATAGAATATATTCGTGCTAGTGGTGGACAAAAAAGAGCAGACCATATCATGAAGCTCTTATTGGAAAAGAGACATCTAGCCCCCACTCAGGGAAGCAATCTATTTGTACCCACTCCTCATGATGATTACTTGTTGATAAAACAAGTACCAGACTTCTTTGTTACTGGACATATTCATAGAGTGGTAGCGCAGAATTATAAGGGTATAAGTCTTATCAATAGTAGTTGTTGGACAGGGAAGAGTGAAGACCAGGAAAGGAGAGGATTAGAACCACAACCCGCTAGGGCTATTATTGCAAATCTCAAGACTAGGGATTTAAGGATTTTAAACTTTTATCTAGGACAAGAAGAGTAGTGATTCTTTTCTTTTAAGGATTCACTCTTTCAAAACAATTTTAAAGATGTGCAATATTCTTTCACAGGGTGAGATCATGGCAAGTATATATGAACTAGCACAAGAAAAAGTAAGAAACGCTTTAAGGATAATAGAGAAAGAGGAATATTTCAAATATATAGCAGAGCCAGAGCAAGCAACAGAGTTCACAATACCAGTAAGACTGGATAATGGAGAAGTAGAAGTATTCAAGGCTTATAGAGTTAAACATTCAACTGCTAGGGGTCCAGCGAAGGGAGGTATAAGATATCATCCATTAGTAAACATGGATGAAGTAAAAACACTTGCATTCCTAATGACATGGAAAAACGCAGTGGTGAACATTCCATATGGAGGGGGGAAGGGAGGAATAACTCTTGATCCAAAGAAGTATTCAGAGAGAGAAATAGAGATCATTACCCGTGCCTATGCAAGAAGGCTTGCGAGAATAATAGGACCAGATATTGATATACCAGCACCAGATGTATATACTAATCCACAAATAATGGCATGGATATTAGACGAGTATAGTTTCATAAAGCAATGGGAACCAGCAGTTATAACAGGTAAACCATTAGAATTAGGAGGAATAGCTGGTAGAGAAGAGTCAACAGCGAGAGGAGCCTTCTTTGTGCTTAGAGAACTATTGAAAGATCAAAACATAGCTAAGCCAAGAATAGCAATCCAAGGGTTTGGAAACGCTGGCATGAATCTTGCGAGAATACTAGCAGAGAGTGGTTATAACATAGTAGCTGTGAGTGATTCAAGAGGAGGAATATACAATGAGAAAGGACTAGACATAGAAAAAGTTATAGATATAAAGAAAGAAAAGAAAACCGTACAAGAAGCAGAAGGAGAAAAGATCTCAAACAAGGAATTATTAGAACTAGATGTGGATATACTCATACCAGCAGCGTTGGATAATCAGATCACAAAGAGTAATGCTGACAAAGTGAAAGCATCTGTAATACTAGAAGTTGCAAATAACCCAGTGACACCAGAGGCAGATAAGATCCTAGAGGAGAGAAACATACTCGTAGTGCCAGATATACTAGCAAATGCTGGAGGAGTAACTGGGAGTTATTTTGAATGGATACAGAATAGAGAGGGAAGTATTTGGAGCTATGAAAGGTTTGTAAATGAGCTTGAGAGAGTAATGACAACTGCTTATAGAGATGTAAGAGCAGTGAGGAATAAATATAATACGACAATGAGGAATAGTGCATTTATATTAGCAGTTACAAGGGTTTTAGGCGCGATGAGACAAAGAGGATGGATATAAAAAATTTTTTAAACAATTCTTTTTCTATTCTTCTATATGATAAGCTTTGCATGTAAACCCATAAGCCTTGAGGACGTCTTTACTTGTAGTTTTGGTATAAGCAAGCAGGCATACAGACTATTAATGGAGATCGCTAAATACAAAGAGGTTACAGTTAAGGAACTAGCTAGGAAAACAAGAAAGGATAGGACTACTATTCAAAAACTCTTACGAGAGTTATTGGAAAAAAATCTTGTTGTGAGGAGACAAGTAAATCTTGATAAGGGTGGTTACAGGTACTATTATTCTATAAGGAATAAAGAGGAATTAAAGAGAAAAATCAAGATGCTTATACATGAATGGACGAGGTCAGCAGAGCTGTTGATCGATAAATGGTAACTAATTCTTTTCCATATTGAAAAATTTGGGTTCTTTTGAAAGAAAACTTTATATTAATAATTTCTAACCCAAGACTTAAAATGGTACAAGACGAAGTAGTTAAAAAACACATAGAGATAAGAGATAAATGGATAAAGAAGTGGCAAGAGGCAAGGATATTTGAGGCAAACCCTGACAACAGGGAAAAATTCTTTGTGAACTTTCCTTATCCATATGTTAATGCTTATGCACATCTGGGTCATTTATTCACTCTGACAAGGGTTGACGTGTTTGCTAGATATAAACGAATGAGGGGTTATAATGTATTATTCCCACAGGGATGGCATTGTACTGGTAGCCCAATAGAGACAGCTGCTCTACGCATAAAAGAGAGAGACGAGAAGCAATGGAGAATTATGCGCGACATGGGTTTCACTGATGAAGAGATAGAGAGGTTTGCTGATCCATTGGAATGGGTGAGGTATTTCCCTAAAGAGTTCAAGAAGGACTTTACTAATATGGGCGCAGGCATTGATTGGCGAAGAGAATTCATCACAACTGAGCTTAACCCCTACTATGATAGATTCATTAAATGGCAGTTTAGAAAGCTAAGAGAGAAGGGATTCATTGTTAAGGGCAAGCACCCAGTTGTCTGGTGTCCAAATTGTAATAGACCAATAGGTGATCATGCCAGGCTGGAAGGAGAGGGAGAGGTTCCACAAGAATTCACATTGCTAAAATTCCCAGTAGAAGGAGAAGACTATATGCTCATAGCAGCAACCTTGAGGCCTGAAACTGTTTTTGGACAGACAAATCTATGGGTTCATCCAAGAATTGAATATGTCAAAGCAAGGATTGATAACGAGACCTGGGTATTGAGTAGAGAGGCAGCGATAAAGCTTGAACAGCAAGGAAGAAGAATAGAAATCCTGGGAACAGTGAAGGGAGAAGAATTAATAGGCAAAAAAGCCATAGCACCAATGATTCATAAAGATATACCAATCCTTCCAAGCTATTTCTGTAGCCCAGAAAGAGGTACTGGAATAGTTACATCTGTTCCAAGCGATGCTCCGGATGACTATATAGGCTTGAGGGATCTATGGAACAACCCAGAGGAATGCGAGAAGTATGGATTAGACCTAGAAGAAGTGAGAAAGATAGAAATAGTAAAGATTATTGATTCAAAAGACCTAGGTGATGAACCAGCAGTCAGGATAGTGGAGGAATGGGGCATAAAGAATCAACACGAGAGAGAGAAACTGGAAAAGGCAAAGAAACTAGTCTACAAGAAGGGATTCTATGAGGGAGTAATGAAGAAGCACCTCCCACTAGTAGGAGGAATGCCAGTAGAGAAGGCTAAAGAAGTAGTAAAAAAGCACTTAATAGAGAAGAATGAGGCAGACATTATGTATGAGCTCAGCGGCAGAGTGGTTTGTAGGTGTGGCACAGAGGGAATAGTAAAAATAGTTGAGGACCAATGGTTCCTAAACTATTCTAATCCTGAATGGAAAAAGCTTGCACACGAAGCATTAGACAACTTAAAGTTGTATCCTGAATCAATTAGAGAACAATTCCACTATGTGATTGATTGGCTCAATGACTGGGCTTGCACAAGGGAATACGGCTTGGGCTCAAGGCTTCCATGGGACGAGAAATGGGTAATCGAGAGCTTGAGTGATTCAACGATCTATATGGCCTACTACACTATTTCCCACAAGATCAAGGAGTTGCCATTAGAAGAGATTAATGACGAGTTCTTTGACTATATATTCCTAGGAATAGGAGAGCCAAAGAGAGATGAATGGAGACAGCTAAGAAAAGAATTCCTCTACTGGTATCCATTCGACTTTAGGAATAGTGGAAAAGACTTATTGAATAACCACCTACCATTCATGTTGTTTAACCATACAGCAATCTTTCCAAGAGAGCATTGGCCAAGAGGTATAGGTATAAATGGATTCCTAACTATTGATGGAGAAAAGATGAGCAAGAGCAAGGGGAACTTCTTGTTGATGAGACAAGTAGTAGAGCAATATGGCCCAGACACTGCTAGGATAACTATTCTTAGCGGGGGAGAAGGTATTGATGACTGTAACTGGGATTCAAAGCTAGCAGAGTCAATGAAGACAAAGCTACTCGAATGGCTTGAATCAATAGAGAAGCTATATGATAAAGGAGTAAGTGAAAAGAGAAGGATTGATGAATGGATGCTTTCAAGGATAAATAAAGCAATAATCGACACTACTAATGCAATGGAGGAAACCTTGTTCAGAACAGCTATACAGAGAGCCTTCTTTGACTATAATAAAGACTTGTCATGGTATCTCAGAAGGACTAGGAACAAGCCAAACAGAGAAGTAATAAACAAGGCATTAGAGACACAGGTCTTGCTCTTAGCACCAATCATTCCATTCATGGCCGAGGAGGCATGGAGCAGGATTGGCAAGCAGGGCTTTGTGAGTATTGCTCAATGGCCAAAAGCAGAGACGAACGCAATAAAACCAGAGCTAGATAAAGAAGAAGAAATGGTTGCAGAATTATTGAGAGACATTGCTAAAGCCAAGGACTTGGCAAAGATAGAGCAACCAAGAGAGGTCATATTGATTGGTCCAGATGAATGGCTCTATGACTTTATTGCAAGGATAGAAGAGATACTTGAAAGAACAAGGAATCCAAGAGAGATCATGGAGGAGCTCAAAAAGGATTACGCTGACAAGATGCAAATAGTTGCAAGACTAGTAAAGAGAGCTATAAAGCAGAAACTAGGAATAAGCTTCAAGAATTGGACCGAGGAGAGAGAAGCATTAATGGATGTG
>JAGGZC010000079.1 GCA_021162185.1 Candidatus Woesearchaeota archaeon
ATGACTGATCTAGACCCAAGCACTGTTCAGGAGCCTGAAAGCCTGGAGGGATTATTCTATTTTACTAATAGGGCTCTTAGCAATGGGGGATATGCAAGGGCTTGGGCATACAAGCTTAAATGTCCCCAGTGTGGGGCTTTAATGCAGAAACCTCGAAACAAGTTTGGCAGGCCTGACAAGAAGGCAAAGTATTATGAATGCCCGAATTGTGGGTTTAGGATGGATAAAAAGGAATATGAAGCAAAGATAGAGATCTATATAAAGTATAAGTGCCCAGAGTGTGGACATGAAGGAGTAACAATGATAAAAGGATTCAAGAGAAAGAAGCTGGGAGACAAGAAAGGATTTATATTTACATGCGCAAGCTGTGGGAGAGAGATCATAATAGAACAATTAAAAAAATAAGCTTGGGGGTGATCCCTTGAAGAAAAGATTCCTAGTAACAAGTGCATTACCATATGTTAATAATGTTCCGCATCTAGGAAACCTTGTCTGCGTGATTAGTGGAGATGTCTTTACGAGATATCTCAAGCTGAAAGATCTACCAGTTGTTAGTGTTCTTGGAACAGATGAGCATGGAACTACTAGTGAGATAAAAGCAAGGGAGGAAGGGTTAACACCTAGAGAATTAGTAGATAAATATTTTAAGATACACAAAGAGATCTATAAATGGTTTCAATGTGATTATATTTGTTTTGGTAGGACTAGTGACAAGGTGAATCATGAGACGACCCAGCACATATTCAAGAAACTGTATGAGAATGGCTATATATTTGAACAAGAAGTAGAGCAGCCATATTGTGAGCATTGCGAAATGTTCCTAGCAGATAGGTTTATTGTTGGTAAATGTCCATACTGTGGCTATGAGAAAGCAAGAGGAGATCAGTGTGATAATTGTGGAAAATTATTAGACCCGAAGGATTTAATAGAACCCAAGTGCAAGTTTTGTGGAAACCCACCGATATGGAGAAAGACAAAGCACTTATACCTTGATCTAGAAAAGCTCCAGCCATTAATAGAGGAATGGTTTAACAAGAAAAAAGAGAAATGGACGATTAACGCTGTAACAATGACAGAGGCAATGCTGAAGAATGGATTAAAACCTAGAGCAATTACTCGTGACTTGAAATGGGGTGTGAAAGTCCCATTAAAGGGATATGAAAACAAGGTTTTCTATTCATGGTTTGACGCACCAATCGGGTATATAAGCATTGTTCGCGCTAATCGAGATGACTGGAAGGATTGGTGGCTAAACCCAAGAGAAGTGGAATTAGTACAATTCATGGGTAAGGATAACATACCATTTCATACAATCATGTTCCCAGGAATGCTCCTAGGAACAAAGGAGAATTGGACTACTCTTGATAGGATCTCTGCCAATGAATACTTGAACTATGAGGGGGGTAAGTTTTCAAAATCGCTAAACAGGGGCATATTTGGAGATACTGCAATGGAGACAGGTATTAGTAGTGATATATGGAGGTTTTACTTGATGATTAATAGACCTGAAAAAACTGATACAAACTTTACTTGGAGAGATCTACAAGAAAAAGTGAATAATGAATTAATAGGGAACATTGGAAACCTCTTTTACAGGGTGTTATTCTTTTTATCTAGATACATTGGGAATGAGCTAATAGTAGAGCCAAGAGATATTGGTCAAAGAGAATTAATAAAAGAGATAGATGAATTGTTAGAAAACATAGAGTTGAAAAAAGCTTTGAGAAGGATGCTTGAACTAGGCTTGCTAGGAAACAAATACTTCCAAGAACAAGAACCATGGAAGCTGGTTAAGCAAGACAAAGAAAGAGCAAAAGAGATTATTGGAAACCTCATTGGCTTGATAAGAGATCTAAGCATATTACTATGGCCATATATGCCAAGAGCAATGGAAGAACTATGGAGAATGATGGGCTTATCACCACAGAAATGGTCTAATATAGGAGAACCATTAAAGATTAGACTTAGAGAGATAAAACCATTATTCAAAAAACTTGGAGAGAAAGAGATAAAAGAATATATGAAGAGGTATGGAGGTGAAGAAATGGAAGAAAAGTTTTCAAGACTAGACCTAAGAGTAGCAGAAGTCCTAGAAGTGAGAGACCACCCAAACGCTGATAAGTTATATATACTTAGAATAACACTTGGAGATCAAGAGAGACAACTAGTAGCAGGTTTAAAGACATATTACAAGAAAGAAGAACTAATAGGAAAACACATAATAGTAGTTGTAAACCTAAAACCAGCTATGCTTAGAGGAGAGAAAAGCGAGGGCATGCTACTAGCAGCAGTGCATAAAGACAAGATTGGACTACTACTAGCACCAAACTCTAAGCCAGGAGAAAGAGTATTCGTAGAAGACATTGCTTATAATCCAGCGGAGGAAATCACAATTGATGAATTCAAAGAAATAGTACTAGAAGCAAAGAAAGGAAAAGCATATTACAAGGACAAACCACTAAAAACAATTAACGAAGAGATAATTGTCGATAGAGGAGTGGAAGGAAGGATTAGTTAAGAAAAAATATATAAATAAAGCCCTCCATGAATCATACTGGTGGGGGCAATCATCATGCCTAAGACGAGAATAAGAACAATCATAGTAATATTTATATTAATACTAATTCTAGATCTAGCCCAGGGAATAGAATATGAGATTAATAGCGCCAAACTATTTTCTGGTAGTAGAGAAATAACAAGTATAAGATCAGGACAAGCACTAATGGTTTCAATAATCACAAATATCTCAATGAACCCAGATTTAGTAGAGCTATATATTAACGCTGAAAACCTGAGCAGTCTACAATTCAAGCGCACAACTGGGTGGAGATCTCCTAACTGTGCGGAGAGAGGAAACTATACATTATGCACTATGAATGCTTGGCTTTATATTACAAGTGATGATATTCCAAGCATTACCCTAAAATTTGTGAACAAGTCGAATAGTAGTGATATATCGATAGAGACAGAGAGTTTTGATATAACCATTGATAATGATAAACCAATAGTTGAAAGAATCCTTATTGATAACTGTGAAAAAGATTGCTATGTCAATCCCAGATTAAAGAGATTTGTTGTGGAAGTAAGCAATGGACCAGTGAGTCACGGAGAAGTATATGTGAGCTTAAATAATAGGAAGATAAAAGTAATTAATTGTACAGATACCCGATGTGAGGGATTCATAACAATTCCTAGTTGTAGTGAGGGATCTCAACTCTTGTTAAAAGTAATAAATCCTAGTAGAGATGATGCTGGAAACTTTTTTGATTACAGAAAGGGAAACCCAAGATTATTAGTGAAGTGCGATCCCAACCCACCAATAATAAAAGAGATAAACATAACTTCTGATAACACCATAAGTGAGAAAGAGTTTGTGGCAGGAAACAGTGTTAAAGTAAAAGTAATAGTTGAAGACTACTCAAAGCCAAGGATAGAAATAAATGCATCAGACCTGATCACTTCAGATAGATTAATAGAAGGACAGTGCACAGAAACAGGGAATCAATGGGAATGCCAAGCAAGCTTCACAATTACAAGAGAAGGACCATACACTGGAAAAATAAAAATAAGAGCGATAGATAGAGCGGGGAATGAAGAAGAAGTAGAGGAAGAAATAAATGTTAATAAAGGAGTAGAAAGGATAATCCCAAAATGGGGGGTTCAGGATATAGAGATGGCTCCTTCCAAACTTCCATTAGTACTGGTTACAACAACTGGATACGAACCATTCCTAGAAGTAAGGCTTAGTAATGATCAAGGATTATCAATTGTTAAAGTAGAACCCTCTTCTTGTTTAATTCAGGAAGCAGGAGAAAATAAAGGAACATGTTTTATTGATAACATATTTATAGA
>JAGGZC010000055.1 GCA_021162185.1 Candidatus Woesearchaeota archaeon
ATATATGAGGAGTATAAAGTCTATATTACTAAATAATTGATGAAAAATCAGGGAAGACTTTTTAAAGAATATATTCCCTATAGAAGAAAATAATGTCGCTATCACTACTAAGAGAAAAGGTGCTAACCTATACTTCTCCAAGTCCTCTACTTTTGATATTAAGGTATTATAAAATATCAAGAATCACACCTTTTTTATCTTTCTCTTATCCTTCCTTGTTTTTTTCTCTAATTCTTTCAGTGTTAATATTCCATTTTTTGCTCCTATCTCACTAATGACTGATTCAGCGTTAATTATTGCAATCTTCATGGATTCCTCTATGTTTTTACCTAGGGCTATCATTGCTGTAAGTGTTGCTGCAAAGCTATCTCCCGCGCCAGTAGAATCAATAACTCTTATCTTTTTTGCTGGTACATGATATATCTCTCCTGAACTATATGCTGTTGCTCCTCTAGGACCATCTGTTATTACTATAATTCTCTCTCCTATCATTCCAACCAGTTTTTGTATTAGTTTCTTTTCTTCTCCTTTTATTCTTGCTAAGAGTTCTGCTTCTTCTTTGTTCATTATTACTATGTTGCTATTTTTTGCTAGGAACAACACATCTCTATATGCTTCTCTTATCATGTATTCTGATGGGTTGAAAGCTTTTATTCTGGCATTTATGTTCCTTATGATCCATTTAGTTGTCTTCAATGTCTTTCCCAGCGTGTTAGACATATACAAGATATCTATATCTATAAGTTTATCCATGTCTATTTCTTTTATGCTTAACTCGTTGCTTGACCCCTTGTATACAAATATTGTTCTATCATGCCCGACTGCGTCTAGAATGATAGAGTAAGCTGTCTCTCCGTTAATAGATCCATTAAACCCTATGCCTAACTCGTTGAGTTTCTTTAATACTATTTCTCCATAGGGATCACTACCAATTCTCCCAATATAAATTGTATCAATTCCTATTTTCTTGAACACTGCTGCACTATTAGTACCCCCTCCCCCTGTTGTTAGAAATGTCTTTGTTACATGTATCTTTGATCCAAGAGGGTAAGCTATTAGTTCCTCTTTCTTTTTCCATACTATCCTTGGTTTTGTAAAGATATAGTGATCAATTGTTGCTGATCCAATAGTAGCGGCTCGCATATCAATCCAATAATGCTTAGAATATAAAAATCTTATGGTTATGTTAATTCCTCAAACATGTCGTGTATATCTTCTAGTTGCTCAACATCTTTTATCATTCCTCTTAGTAATGCTCTATCCATAGCTATTTCTCTATTAGTGATAACTGCTATTCTATGTGCCTCTATGAGGGGCCATGGATAACCCAGTTTTAAGCTATTCATTTCTTTTAATCTTGAAGCTATGCTTCTAGCTAGTTCAAATTCATGATAATCTATTCTATAAATTCTTGAGTTCTTTGCAAGCCTTATGAATCCTGTTCTTATGTTTTCTTGTATTATTGCATCCCTATATATCCATGGCCCTTGCCTTCTTGAAAGAAAAACTGTTGCAGGAATATTATTATCCATAACTATTCCTGTATCCTTGCTTATTCCAATAATGGTTTCATTTCCCATATCCTGGAGAGAGCCGTCCATCACTACTATTCCTAGTCTTGATGCAAGTATTGCTTCTAGTCTAGACCTATAATCCTCTATAGTTCCATTGTACTCTTTTAGGAGTTCTCTTATTGCTCCTATTCCTTCTATATGTTCTCCCTGTTGGAATGCATATCCCTCTATTATTCTCAATTCATGTGTAGGGTATTGAACTGCTACGATTCTTATCTTGTCAATCCTTATTAACGAATTTTCCCATAGTTTGTTATTACTCCCATCAATAAACCATATATTATCCTTAAATTGCTCTGAAAGAGGATAAAAGTTTTCTTCACTATATCTATTCTTCTTATCCTTAATTATAAAGAATTCTGGTCTTCTATCAGAATATGTTAATTCATTAATCCTCTGAGCAATCCATTTAAGCTCCTCGATTCTTACCATAGTTTTCTTCTATAAAACTATTTATTTTTTCAATTATTCTTCCCACATCTAGTCCTAATTCTAGAGCTATCTGTTTAAGACTTCTACATGTATTCTTCTCTGTATTTATACCCATTGATCTCAATAATGGAATAGTTCTTCTATACTTGCTCCTAATAGTATTAATACTGGTGTTCTCATTTATCTCTACTGGTGGGAGGTTGTCATGAAATGTTATTATATTATGTACATTTGAATCATTTCTTTTTAATAATACTATTCTTGACTCTGGTTGCTCATCCTCTAAGTGATAATCCTCTAAATGCTCCAAGAGTTTTCTTGCATACATCTTGATCTCTTCATGTGTGGGCATATTATTATACTTTAATCGATTCATAGAGTATCCTAGATACATGTAGGCTTTCACTTCTATAAAGTCTGGTCTTGAACTCTTAAACAATTGTGCAAATTCCTTGATATGCTCATTTTTATCATTCAATCCTTTTATAACGGTGAGTCTTATAACCGTCCTTGTACCAATATTTTCAAGTAGACTTAAAGTATGGTTAATTCTTTCCCAGTAATCCTTATGAACTGGTCGATGAATCTTCTTGTATTCCTCCTTATTACTAGCAGATATACTCACGTATAGCTGTGTTGGTAATGCATCTTGCTTGACTAATTTGTCTAGCATCTCTATTTCTTGTCCATTGGTAACTATGAATATGCTCCTCACATCTTTATTGCTCTTTAACTGTTTTACTAATCCTGGTAGCTTTGGGTAGAGCATTGGTTCTCCACTAAGACTTATAGCCCAATGATTTGGAAACTCGTTTAATACTTGATTCATCTTCTCCATACAGACCTTTTCATTCCCCTTGAAGCCAATCAATAATAGCCTTCTCTGTTCTACTGCCTCATTGATTATTATTCCTGGGTCATCCACTTGTCCTTCCTTGATCTTTATAGCCTTCATAAATTCCATGGGCCTCCAGCAATATATGCAATTATTACTACACCACATGGCTGTTGGTCCTATCTGTGCACACATATGTGCGTCTACTCCATAAAATCTTTGCTTGTAGCAAGCCCCCTCATCTAGCAATGCTTTCTTTGTCCAGTGACAGATCTCTATCGCTGAATGATTCCCAAGAATCCTATATTGCATATTCTCTAGTCTCTGCTTAATGTTTTCTGGAATAGATATCTTCCCATCCTTATAATAGTCCGGTAGTCTTCGTTCTATATCCACCATGCTAGAATAGTATTGGGTATCTATATAAAAAATTTATTCAAAATCCTCTTGGAGGCATGTGTTCTATTAATGGGATTTCCTTAGTTCTCAACGTGTGTAAAGATAAGTACTTCCTTATCCTATCTGTTATCTTTTCATACCTAGTTTTTAGTTTTATATAATGAGAATCTATCTGGCTCTTATACCACTTCTTGTAGAGAGAATTCCAGAAATATTTTATTATGGGATGCTTTCTAAACTTTTTATATGGATCAACAAATAACCATGCATCTATAAGTAATAAGAGCCTCACTTTGTCAGTTTTTACCCTTTTCCCATTATAATTTATCTCTACTGGTTTAACCC
>JAGGZC010000038.1 GCA_021162185.1 Candidatus Woesearchaeota archaeon
GTTCTTTATAGAATCTTTGGTTTAATACTATGTATTCTTGTCCATCTACAGGATCATATTCTCGAGAGACACAAGAAGAATCAATCTCGATTTCTTTTCCAACTAAATCAATTATATCATTTAGTCTTGTTTTTAAGACCTTTTGATGAATACAATATGTTCCTTTAGGTGTTTTTAGTGTTGCGACAATCTTATCAATTGTTTTTACACCATTCTGGGTTGGTATACTAATTATATTGATTTCTTCTATTTTTAGTGTATATACTTGCATTTTACTATTGTGGGGTAGTTACTTTTTTTAAATTTTTTTGTAATCTAAATTGTTTCAATATTGAAATAAATTGGCTTTTTAAAATGTATTCCATTTATGAAGAGCTATTGGGTTGAAATATCTCCTTTTCGTTGAAAAAGTTTTAAGCGCCAATAATCTCTATCTCAATATTCAATCCTTCTGGTATGGGAATACGCATTATTAAGCGTAGAGCTCTCTCATCTAGACCTAGATCTATAACTCTTTTATGTATACGCATCTCGAATCTTTCATATGTTTCAGAGCCTTCTCCATCTGGGGCTCTTCTCGTAGAAATCCTTAGTTTCTTTGTGGGAAGGGGTATTGGTCCTCGCATTACTACTCCAGTCTTTTCTGCTATCTCTTTTATGTATCCACACACCTCGTTTACCTTGTTTATGTCTGTGCTTGATATCTTTATTCTTGCTTTCTGCATTTTTATCCCTTCCCCATAACCACTCTCGTGGTGGCTATGAAATAAATAAAAAATTTATGGATTTATTTTATTGGTTTTTCAACCATGTCTATACACATTCCTGCTGCTACTGTTGTTCCTGAGTCTCTGATTGCAAACCTTGACATTTGTGGAATGTCTTGCTGTTTCTCTATTACTAGTGGTCTTGTTGGCTTGATCTTTACTATCGCTGCGTCTCCATTCTTTATGAAGTCTGGGTTTTCTTGTATTACTTGTCCAGTCCTTGGGTCTAGCTTCTTCTCTATTGCTACGAATTGACATGCTACTTGTGCAGTGTGGACGTGGAATACTGGTGTATATCCAGTAGTTATGACTGTTGGATGGTTCAATACTACTATCTGTGCTGTGAATTCTTGTGCAATCTTTGGTGGGTTGTCTGGATGTCCAATCACGTCTCCTCTTGCAACATCTTTCTTTCCAAAGCCCCTAACGTTTATACCAATATTGTCTCCTGGCTCTGCTTCTTGTAGTGGCTCGTGGTGCATCTCTATGCTCTTTACTTCTCCTGGTACTCCTTTTCCTTCTCTACCAGGAACAGCTATTACTTTGTCTCCAACCTTTAATACTCCTGTCTCCACTCTTCCAACTACTACTACTCCCACTCCTGTAATATTATAAACATCTTGTATTGGTATTCTTAATGGTAGGTCTCTTGGCTTTTCTGGTTCTTTTAGATTATCTAGTGCTTCTAATAGTGTTGGTCCCTTGAACCATGATAGCTTATCACTCTTCTTTGCTACATTGTCCCCTGGATATGCTGCTATTGGTATAAATTGCACTTCTTCTATCTTGTATCCAACTGTTTTTAATAGGTCTTCTACTTGTTTCTTTACTTCATTGTATCTTGCTTCATCATAGTTCACAATGTCCATCTTGTTTATTGCTACTATTATTTGGTTTACTCCTAGTGTTCTTGCTAGGAAGATATGCTCCTTTGTCTGTGCCATTACTCCATCATTTGCTGCTACTACTAGTACTGCTGCATCCGCCTGGCTTGCACCAGTAATCATGTTCTTAACGAAGTCTCTGTGTCCTGGGGCATCAATTATTGTGAAATAATACTTTGGTGTCTCGAACTTCTTGTGTGCAAGGTCTATGGTTACTCCTCTCTCTCTTTCCTCCTTTAAGTTATCCATTAGGAATGCAAACTCAAATCCTACCTTTCCTAGTTGCTGTGCCTGTTCTTTGAGCTTTCTCATTGTCTGTTCGTCAACACTCCCAGTGTCAAAGAGTAGTCTACCAACAGTTGTACTTTTACCATGGTCTACGTGCCCTATAAATACTATGTTTATGTGTGGCTTTGTCTTTCCAGCCATTTTATCCCCTCCTTCTAATTTTTAATAAAAGCCATGTTAGGCTTTTTGGTTGGAAAATCCGATGTATTTATAAAGTTTTTCTTACTCCTCTTCTAATATGCCCGGGTCGCATAACCTGGTAGTGCGCTGGCCTTGAGAGCCAGTGGGGCTCTGCCCCTTGTGGGTTCGAATCCCACCCCGGGCGTATAATTATTCAAGAGTGATAAAAAAAGGAAAAATATTTAAATGAAATCTCCTTTCTTTTCCTATGAGTCTCTTAGGATCTCAAAACCCATCTTTTATGGGTCTAGGACCCGTATTTGCAGAGGTAAAAAATCCTCTAAAGGGGAGAGAACTAGAAGAAAAGATTATTGAATGGTTTAAAAAACAAGATGAAGATAGGAGTCTAGAATTCAATATTGACAGAATATTCAAAATAGAGGACCCTTATATAATCTTACTACTTGGTCTAAGAGAAGGAGAGAAATATATTATGAGTCCAACACGGAGAATAAACAGAGAAACATTTAATAGTCTGAGAAGTGTTAGGGTTCTTATTGGACCAAAGATTCTTCTTGATTCATATGTTTTATCTCCTGAAGATGAAAAAAAGAAACTAAGGGAATTTATAATCTCTTCAGAAGATTTATATAAAATAGCAATCGAAACAGTTTATAGGGGGTATGTGGATAATGGGGGTTTGCTTGGTGAAGACACTGGTTTTCATATACCCACCACTCCAGAGATTTTTATTCCTACTATAATGAGAGTGGATTTCTACAAAGAATTAGAAAAGTAAAAAAATTTATAAAAATCAAGGTTATTGTTAAAAGATATGAGAAAGGTAAATCTAGAGGAGTTATTTAAAAAGTACTTAAA
>JAGGZC010000066.1 GCA_021162185.1 Candidatus Woesearchaeota archaeon
GACTTAATTACCGAATTGGAATCAGAAAAAGGTTTTTATAAGTAGCTCCCCATTTCCTTTCAATATTGAAAATATTTCTACTAATATACTTTTATGGCTACTAATCGAAAAATTTATATATGAGTTGTATGACAAGTGTATTACAGTAATACTAGTATCCTAAAACCTATATTAGGATAAACTCTTGGGGAGGGGTTTAATACACGTGTCATACAAAAGTAATACAAGGATTATTAATGTAAGGCTTCCCGAAACACTTCTAAGGCTATTAGAGGATTTAGTCAATTCTGGGTATTTCTCTAGCAAGAGTGAGGCTGTTAGGTTCTTTATAAGACAATACTTGGAGAGGGGTGATAGGATTGAATAAGCCCATAAGCATTAGGATTCCTGAACAAATGTATCAAGCATTACTAGAAATAGTGGAGAGAGAATCCTATAAGGATGTTAGTGAATTGCTAAGAACAATCATCAGAAAGCAATCCTTGGAATTATTATCAATGCCTAGGAAGAAGAGAATAGATTTAGAGCTTATAAAACAACTAGAAGAAATGTTGAAAGAACTCAAAAAAGGAGTGGAACTAAATGGATAAAAGAATATATGTATGGATAATAGTATTATTCATCTTTAATCTAGGCCTAGGATTAGAGCTATCCCCAATAGAACTAAACATAACTATTCATAGCGAGATGAACACCACGATCAATCTAAGCATATCTAAGATTAATGATTCGGTCTTATTGTTTAACTATTCTAAAGCTCCATGGATTACTGGTCCGGAGATAATAGAAACCAATTCTTCAAATGTTACAGTTGAGTTAACCTTATTCATACCTAGCAATATTAGTCCAGGCATATATAACGAGTCAATACTAATCCAAGAATTGATAAATCAAACCAATACAACTACTAATACGACTAATACAAGCATAATAGATGAAGACCTATTTGAGATATACATGGTTACTGATCTAGACATGGATAACTATTCCTACTTCGAGGATTGTAATGATAATAACTCCTCCATCAATCCTGGAATGATTGAGCAGTTCTTCAATGGTATTGATGATGACTGTAATCCAGACACTCTTGACAACCCAGAGATTAGGATAATCCTAGATAAGGATTCATACAAGCTCGGAGAAGAAGTAAAAATAAACATATCTGCCCCCGACAACACTATTATAAACATCTCGATAGCAAGACCATACCAAGGAGATATATATCAGGTAGACATAGAAGAGGCTCTGAATGGTTCAGGAATAATAACATATGATCATACATATTGGCATGGGTCATATATGATTACTACTATTGCTAATTATTCTATTCCAAACAGCTCAGTGATCCTTACTAGTATCAAATACTTTAATGTTACTAATAGCCTAACAGTAACTATTAGTGGGGATACATCCATTAAAGAAGGGGAATCCACTACTCTTAGAGCTAATCCTAGTGGGGGGATAGGAAACTATACATATAAATGGATTCTCCATGATAATTCTACTAGAACTGAGAGAGAGATCAATCTTTCATTTACAAGTCCTGGAACATATAAGGAAAAAGTGATTGTTAATGATTCCTATGGAAATAGTGCTGAAAGAGAAGTAGAGATAAGGGTTAAAGCTATATATGAGTTAAGAGTCATTGTAAGAGATAATTCTACAGATCAGCTTTTAGATAATGCAATAGTAGAGATAGATGACAAGAAGAGCAATACTACTAATGGACTAGCCACTTTTACTCTAGCCGAGGGTGATTATGATCTAATTGTCTCAAAGCCAGGATATAGTCCATTCATTGATACTGATGTATCCATAGATAAGGACACAACTATAGAGGTATATCTCAACCCAATAGACAAGGACGCACCAATTCTTGAAATATCACAACCAGAAGAGGGAGAAAGAGTTACTAATAATTTCACTATTAGGTTTAGTGCCATTGATACTGGTAAGATTACTTGTAGCATATATATTGGTGATAACTCTAGTCAATGGTTAAGCAAAGTAAAGGAATATTTCATGGATTCTGGTGAACAATCATTCACAACTACTCTAGATGAAGGCAGCTACAAGTTAAGAATCGAGTGTATGGATACTAGTGGTAATATTGCTACTAGGGAAACAACATTCATAGTCACTAGAGATGAGTTTAGAGAGATAAATGTTAACAATTTATTCAATGAGATTGAGGATTCACTAGCAGAACTAGAAGGCTTGGATCAAGACTCTAGGAGGGCTGCAGAATTATTAGGAATAAAGGAAAAGTTAAGACTTGCGCAAAAGCAATTAGAATTCATTAATAGGGATATAAATGAGTTATATACAGAGACTAGATACACAGAAGAGGAGAGGGCAAAGAAGAGGGAATCAATACTAGAGAATATGAGAAGACTAATGACAGAGACAATTATATCAGTTAGAGCCATAGATGCATATAGATTTGTGAAATATGAAAAAGAGGAGGATCTCTCAATACTAGGAGAAGCATATAAAGAATCTATCACTACTACTGCGAGCAAGCAGGACATCTCAGACAGATTCATTGAATACACTTCTAGGATTATACCTTCTAGCGAAGTAATAGTAGCGGAACTAGAATATATTAATGGTTCAAAAAAGAAGGTCACAATAATTCATAGAGAGATAAAGCTCAATGTATCTGGAAGACCAAAGATATATGAGTATATACCGAAAGAGATAGCTAGTAGTGATAAAAATATTGGACTAATCTCAGATCTAGAGATAGTTAATCCTGATCCATTACTAGCATTTAGTGTAGAAGACAATGATTCAGTGCAATATACATACTATATTGATAGACCATTAAGCAGCGAAGAAGCAAAAAAGATAATCCTAGGAGTTATGAGTAATAAACCCTTACCAAGGAATACTATTACTGGTTTTAGCTTTATACATGTAAGAATTGACTGGCAAAAAAGCATTATTTTAAGCATAATAGTAAGTATAGCTGTATTAGCCTTACTATACATAATTCTCGGAATATTTGGAATGGTCCCATTCCTATCAAATAATGCTACAAAGAAGATTAGACGCCTTGCAAACGAGGCATTAGACATGCTAGACGAGAAAGAGTATGATAAGGCAATAATGCTCTACAATGAGGCTAGAATGCTATATGAGTCTTCAACTCTTTCAACAAGGGCTGCTACATATCTATTATTATATAATCTATTGAGAAAGATTAACTCATATTACATGGATAGCCTTATAGAGGAAATAGAAGCAACTAAGATGAGTGGAAGGGCTAATGCCTTGTTATTAGAAAAACTTAGAGTAGCATTCAATGCTTTAACAGATAAAGAAAAAGAGGTTTATCTACCAAGAGTTAAACAGTACTTAGGATAAAAATGATAGAGATACATCCAGTAATAGGGAAAAAGAAAAGCAAGACAAGAATAATCCTAATATATCTTCTCCTAGCTTTTAGTATAATAATATCAACATTATTAATCATATTTATACCTAAATATGTTGGATACATAGCATACTATGCTGGGAAAGCTGGGTATATCTATGAATTAGACATTGTACATAAAATAATGACTGATCACTGGGGAGCAATCTATGGAGCAGCAGTAAGAGTACCAGGATATAATAATCTACAATTCTATGATTTCTGTCCTGGAACAATGAATGAGTACAACTTGTTGTTTGACTGTATGCAGAAAGATATTAGGAACGAGGTGTACGCAAGTCTTGTTCCACCAGATCAAATCTCATGGGAGACATTACAAGCAGCGAGTCCTGCAGATATTGATGCATGGATGGGTGTAGACCCAAGTGCAACTGATTCAGCTACTAACACGTTTACACAAGTCATAGGTATAGATGTTGGGCCATACCACATAGATGCTCCCGGAACATATACATATGACAATGAGAGCCAGAGAGATAAGTTTGATACGATTATATTAAAGGATGGGAATGGGAATCTTGTAATTGCTTCACACACAACAAACTTTACTCGTGGGTTTACTAATAGGATATATAACTATCAGATGTTATTACCAGTACCAATAAATCAATGCGTTACATATTATTTCAGTACTGATCCATATGATGTATGCCCAGAGGGAGAAGGAGAATTACCAAACATTGGATATGTAAAGGGTAATGTTACAACTACGGATGGAACACCAGTCCAAGGAGCAATTATTGCTCTAGGAGGAAACTATGCAGCGAGCGATGTAAATGGATTTTATAATATCTCAGCACCAGAGGGAATACATAAAATATTTGCAATCAAGACTGGTTATAAGGTGTATGCAAATAACATAACAGTCATAGCGAACGAGACGATTATTCATAATATAGTTCTAGAAGTAGAGGCACAGCAACAGGCAGGAACAGGAGTAGGACCAGGAGAAGATGAGCCTGGTACAGGGCAAGGAGTGGGTCCTGGGCAGGGACCAGGAGAGGCGCCATTAATACCATTCGTAGAGCAACCAAAACGCATAGAGGGAACAGACTATGTTATAACTGTTGCAGAGATCAATAGAAAACTACGCCAAGGAGAATTCTTACAAGAAAGAATATCTGTTATTAGCTATAAGGACAATACTATCACAGTATTCTTTAAGCCAACAGGAGAAGTAGCAGACTTATTAGAGTTGGATAATGATAAACTAGTAATAGCTCCTAATAGTAGAGGAGACCTAACAGTAACAATATTTGGAAGAAAAGAACCAGGAACATATAATGGGACAATAGAGCTAAGTGGTAGTATTAATGGAACAATACCAGTAACAATAGAGATACTTCCAAAGGAGAAGTTACCAATACAAGCATTATTGATCACTCTTACAGGACTAGACAAATCAGCATTCCCAGGAAAGGCGTATAGATTTAGAGCCACACTTCAAAACTTGTTGACAGATCAGGAATATCCAGTATCAGTATACTTCACATTACAAAACCTTAATGGAACTATTACTTATTGGAGTAGAGCAGAGAATCTTAATATAAAAACCATTATAAGTCTTATAAGAAAACTAACCATTCCCAAAGACCTAGAACCAGGAGAATATATCTTAAGAATGACAGCATATTATCTTGGCTTTGCTAGCTCTACTAGTATAATCGTAAGAGTAAGGGAACCATTTTTTATGGCAACCCTCTATTGGAGAATCAAGGTTTGGCACTTAATCTTATTCTTATTCCTAGTCATTGGAAATATTCTCGGATTCATATACTATAAGCGCTACAAAGAGTCAAAGAAGAAGTATCACTTAAAAGTTGAATTAAAAGAACTACCAAAGCCAGGTCCTAGAAGCATATTTGTTGGACGCATAGCTGAGACCCCTCACAAGGCATACTTTGACTTGGAACAATTCAAGACTCACGCAATCGTGGCTGGAACAACTGGTGGTGGAAAAACAGTTGCAGCACAAGTAATAGTAGAAGAGGCATTAAAGAAGGGAGTAGCAGTCATAGTGTTTGACCCAACAGCTCAGTGGAGTGGCTTCCTTAGAAAACAGGAAGACAAGGGAATGCTTAGGCTTTATCCATTATTCGGTATGAGCCCAAAAGAGGCGAGAGCATTCCCTGGGAATGTTAGAATGATCACTGATCCATATGAAGTAATAGAGATAAAGAAGCACATGAAGCCTGGAGAAATACAAATCTTTGCCCTAAACAAGCTTGACCCCAAGGATATAGACATAGTTGTTAGTAATGCTATTAGAGAAGTATTCAAAGAGGGCTTTGATGAAAGCAGAGAGCTAAGACTACTCATAGTTTTCGATGAAGTCCATAGACTACTACCAAAGTTTGGTGGAAGCGGAGAGGGCTTTATACAAGTAGAGCGTGGGTGTAGAGAGTTTAGGAAGTGGGGTATAGGCCTATTACTAGTAAGCCAGGTGTTAGCAGACTTTGTTGGACAGATCAAGGCAAACATTAACACAGAGATACAGATGCGTACAAGAGATGAGGGTGATCTACAAAGAATTGCTACAAAGTATGGACAAGAAGTATTGAGAAGCCTAGTAAAGGCGAGTGTTGGTACAGGAATGGTACAAAACGCTGCATATAATAGGGGTAGGCCATACTTTGTGACCTTTAGGCCACTACTACATAATGTTACAAGGCTTAGCGATGAGGAACTAGAACAATACAATAAGTACAATGAGATAATTGATGACATTGAATGGCAGCTACAGCAACTAGAAGAGCTTGGACAAGACGTTTTCGACTTAAGGCTTGAATTAAAACTAGCAATGGATAAATTAAAGACTGGTAACTTTAATATGGTACAAGTCTATCTGGATGGATTAACTCCTAGATTAAAGAAGATCTGGGAGAAGCTTGGAAAACAACCAAAGAAGAGAGAAAAGAAGCGTGTAAGCGTAGAAGAGTTGAGAAGAGCAGTAGAGGAGGCAAAGAAAGAGAGAGAAAAACTAGAGGCACAAGAACAAGCAGAAAAGAAAGAGAGAGAAGAAAAGAAGAATGAGACAGCATTCGATGTTAGACTACAATATAGTGATGCCTTTAACTTTGAGAATGGTGTAAGCTTAACTACTCTACAAGAAGTGATAGATGCACTCCCAACGGTTCCTCCAGCAATGTTTTATAAGCATGTAAACAAGGAGAAGAACGAGATAGCTGAATGGGTAAAGAAATACTTTAGCAAGAAGCTAGGAGAAGAATTAATGGATAAGAGGGATAAAGACTCAATAGTTAATCACTTAATCGAGGCACAGAAAAACAAGAAAGATTACCCATATCAACCAGAGAAGGGAGAAGAAAAAGAACGAGAACAACCACAACAAAAAGCAAAGAAAGAGCAAGGACAAGAAAAAGCACAAGACTCACAAATCAAGCAAGAAAAAGAACAGAAACAAAAACAACAAGAAGTAGTGGCTAGCAATGAACAACAATTAATCGTGAAAAAAGAACAATCAAGCCTTATAGCTCCACCTGGAAAAGAGTTCCAGCTATATAATGGGGAATTAATCCATAGCTTATCAGAATTATTATCCATGCTTCAATCAATGCCAAATGATGTGTATAGCTTCCATGTTGGTAGCAACTATAACCACTTTGCTGACTGGGTTGAAGGAGTGTTTAATAACAAAGAATTAGCAGACAAACTAAGAAGTGCTGGTAATAGAGAGGAAATGATAAACATTATAAAATCTTTTATTGAAAATGGCTGAGCTAGACAAGGAAAAATGGTTTTATGTACATGGAGATGGGGTAATTAAAACTCTTGAAGAGCTACCAGAAGCATTGAGGACAATGTCATTAGAGACATATGCCTATCATACTAGAGACAAAAATGACTTTGCACAATGGATTAGGGAGATCTTCCAGCTAGAAGGCTTAGCGGATAGTATAATTGGTAAGGATAAGGAAGAAGCTGCAAGAATAATAGAGGAGTGGCTCAATCAACAAGACAAAGAACAAGAGGTGAGAGATGAAGAGAAACTTAGAGAAATCATTTCAAGGATAGACGAGAGATTTAACGATAAAATAGAAGCCTTATTCCCCACACTTGAAGAAGTAATGCCTCCAGAAGTTAAGCAAAAAATAGAGGAACTAGAAGAAAAGTTGAAGGATATAGAGCTCAAAATGTCGGAGGAGAGAAAGAATGGATACGAATTTTTCAAGACACCCCTACTAATAAGGATGGCTGAGTCGAAGATAAACATTGCGAGATCTTCATGGACTGATATAGATCTAGAGAAAGCAAGCAGGGCTGTAGAGGAAGTATTAACTACTCATGACTTAGAACTAAAAGAAGCGGAAAAAATAAAAAGAGAAAGGCAAGAATTTGAGAGAGAATACTTACTGAATGAATATAAAGGGTGAAAATGGGATTATTCAAGAAAAAGAAGGACAATCCGGAAGAATTAATACAGCAAAACCTTAAAGAGGCAGAAGAGGAAGCAATGCGTGAAGCAGAACAAGCAGAAAAGAAGCATGTAGAGATGGGACCACACTTAGAAAGATTAGCAATACAAATAGAGGGACTAAACGAGTTTAGAAAAGCTACAAATGAGAGATTTAACCTGATAAACGAACAAATAGGAGAACTAAGAGGCAATCTTACAGAGTTAACAAGAGCAATATCAAAGCTAGAAGTAGCTGCTACTAGAGCAGTTGATAAGGTTGAGGCAGTCCAACCAGATAAACTATTCCTAACAGTTCAAAAACAAGATGCTAAGATTGAAGCACTAAAAGCGAATATTGAGAGTAATGAGGCATTAATAAAAGATCTAATGGAGATGATTAAACAGTTTAGACAAGAAGTGAATAAGTTTAAGGGAATAGAACAAGTAGTAAAGCTAAATGAAGAAGTGAAAAAAGAATTATTAGAGATAAAGAAAACAGAGTCGATGATAGAGCGGCATGCCGATAGGGTTGAGAGCATATTCGTAGAAGTAGAGAAGAGTTTTTCAGAGTTTGAAAACTTTAACTCAGAGGTAAAGGCATTAAAGAGAAGTTTTGAGAGAATACAATCAGATCTGGATAAATTAAAACTAAAGATTGAGGAAAAAGCAGATAAAAAAGAGTTTTCATCATTAATGAACAGGTTTACAAAGTTTGAGAAGCATACAACTAACTTCCTAAACCTATTACAAGCTAGAAGCGAGATGCTCGAGAAGAATGCAAAGAAGGCGTTAATGAAAGCAATAGATCTGGCTCTCAAGAAAATCGAGAAAAAGACAGGAGAAGTGATTAATAGAGAAGAAATAATAAAAGAGGCGGAAGCTTCTATAGGTAGGGAGCAAGAAAAAAGAGAACAAGAACAAGTACAAGAGGAAAATAAGGAAGAGAATAGCGCTCAATAAAATCATTCCTAGGGAGAGGGGCTAATGAAGGAGAAGGAATATAGGAGAATAGGAGTATTAGCTATAATATTAGCGATAGCTATATTTGGATTAATAGCTATTAATGTAGATAGCATTATAAGCCTCTCAGAGAGGATAATAAATGAAGGACAGGAAATAGTTATAAGTATTGATACATCTCAAATAATAGCAGAACAATACATATTAACAATAGAATCAGATACAAGTAAATATATTTCTCCTATAACAGGTAATCTTCTTAGGTTCATTCCACCAGCACCTGGCGAGTATAGAGTGTTATTGAAAAGAAAGGACTCTTCGCAAGAAATAGAGGCAGAGAGCTTTATTGTTAAACCAATAGAAAAACAATTAGAAGATAAAAAAGAAGTAAACACTATAGGAGGATTACTATATACAGATAAACATGTCTATAAGCTTGGAGAAAGCGTTGCAATATATACAACCATTTCTAGGGAGGAATGGTCAATGATAAGAATAATTCTGGACGATAAGGAGTATACATATACTGGTAGTTCTACTTCTACAGTATTTAAACCCACTCTCCCTGGGAGTTATAAGGTAGAAGTATTAGATTCTAGGAATAATGTATTAGCAGCTACAAACTTTACAGTGTTAGCTAAAGCAACAGAAGACATAAAAGAAACCCAGCCAGTGGAGATAGAAATACGACCAATACACATAGAGATAACACAAGAACCCGAACTAGGAGAAGTAGAAAGAATTGTTTCTATAGCACTAGGTAGGAAAGGGGAAATAGTTGAGAGAGATATATCTATCAAAGCAAAGACCATGAGTGGAGAGCTTCCATTGAGAGTATATGAATATATTAATGGATCAAAAAAGAAAACTATCCTCATACCTAGAAATCTAAGAGATATAAAAGCAATTATACCAGAAGAAGAAATAACTAATGAATCTTTAGAACTAAAGATTGATAAGCCAAACATAGATAATATAAGGATTGGACTAGATCCAAGGAATGCATTCATAATTGATTCAAATATCTCTGCAAGAATAATAATAAAGGCAAGAGGAAAGGAGCTCTGGAAGTGTAAGGTGTTCAACAATTATACCTGTATCTCTGGCTGGGAAAAAGTTATGGATCTAATTCCTGGAAGAGAGTATGTATTACCCATAACTCCTGGAGACCCATTGTTTGTAGAGACAGGATTAGCAACTATTAATAGTGAGAAGCCCTTCTATAGACAAGGAGAAAAGGCAACAACATTTATTGTGACACTTGATAAATATGGATATAGGGTTGATGCAAACCTCTCAGGAGTATTGGTAGATCCTAATGGTCTAACCATAAGGCTTTCGAATAATGACTTTAAGAAGGAAGAGCTAGGTGTTTATAATTACTCATTTATTCCCTCAACTCTTGGCACATATCAACTAATAATAAATGCTACAGGAGAGAATATAAATACAACTATTAATGGGACAATAAGAGTTGTTAATAGCTATGAATTTGAGATAGAGCGTTCGAGGGTCTTGGTTATTGATCCATGGAGACAAGACATAGAGATGAGGATCAATATCACACCATTAATCAAGGTAGATAATTATACAGTTATAGAGCAATTACCACTCGATCTAGAGATAATAGATACTAATGGAAGAATATTAGAAACTAATGA
>JAGGZC010000031.1 GCA_021162185.1 Candidatus Woesearchaeota archaeon
TGTATAACTGCTTGTATACCTCCTTTATATCTTCTCCTTCTAAGACTACAATAATCTTTCTTAGTTCTGTTTCATCTATTATTCTAATAAGTCTTTTTTCAAAATCGTCTAATAGTTCCTTTATTTTTATTAAGTCCTCTTCTTTTATATCTATTGTTTCTTTGTTTAGTTTTCTTTTGTACTCTATTGCCTTCTTTATATGTTTGATCAATCCCTCTGTTCTTAGGACTCTGCGTGTTTCTAGTTTTTTAGCTAGAAGTATTACCTCGTCTAGTTGTTGATCGAATTTGCTAATTATTTTGAATTTTTCTTCTTCGTTATTCATACTTTTCTTTATGTCTAATCTCCTGATTTTTTTGGATTCAAAATTGTTTATTACCTTCTTTGTTTTTTCTATTAATCCACTTGGGTTTTCTATTAATCCATTTGGATCAGTCATTGATCCTGCTTTCCTAATGTTCTTTTTATATTTTTTCCCAATTTTTTCAATATTGAAAATAAATATGAAAATATTTTTATATTAACTAAGACTATTTCCCTCTTAATGAAATGCGCTATATGTGGAAAGAGAATAGGGACAACTTTTATGAATAAAATCCTTGGTACATATGTGTATAAAAACGGGAAGAAATATGCTATATGTAGTGATTGTCAAAGAATTATGACTATAGAAGAAATAATGGATAGGCTTTAACCCTTAATTTTTTGAATAATGAATCTTGAGAAAATCTTTAATGGTAGAGGCCTGGAAACAATTCTAGATTTATTCCTCCTTATGGCTTCAAATATGTCTAGTATGCTATTCCTCCAACTAGTAGAGAGTTCTACATCTAGCAATGAATAAGTATAACCCAACTGGTCCAAGTAGTGGAGATCACTATTCCCAATTAATGTTTTTCTATGTCTTCTTGCAATCCTTTTAGCTTTCTTGTTCCAGAGGGATAATCCATACGTATAGATACCATTCCATTCAAGAAAGTCGAATATATCTTTATATTCAAAGAATCTTCTTCCCAATCCTCTTGCAAGGCTTCTAGGATAAAATGGGTGAGGGCATCCTATTAATACATCTTGATTCTTTAATCTTTCAAGATCATTAAAGCTCTTGATTCTTTCTGTATCTAATCTTTTCAAAGAGTATATTAATACATGATTTTTCTCTATATCAAGTTCTACTCCTGGGACAAGTATCAATCCTTTTTTATACATTCTTTGAAAGAAATCCTTCTTGTAAAAGAATGAATTATGAAGAGTAATAGCTATAGCCTTATATCCCTTTTTAATAGCAAGACTTACAATGCTAGTATTATCATAACTTATATATTCATCTTTCGGATCTCTACTTGTATGGATATGTAGATCAATCTTGATCATTCTTTATGGTTAGAAGAGAAATATTTTAAATATTGTTCCATACCACTAGATTATACCCTGCCCCCTTAGCTCAGTGGTAGAGCGGCTGCCTCGTAAGCAGCAGGTCCAGGGTTCAAATCCCTGAGGGGGCTTTATTTATTCTTCTTCTCTCCATTCTTCTTCTAGGATCTTTTTAATTGTTTCTGCTTTCTTTTTTCCTATTCCTTCTACTTTTTCTATTTCTCTTAGTGATGCGTTTGCTATTGCCTTGATTGATCTAAATCTTCTTAATAAATTCCTTGCAAGCATTGGCCCTATTCCTGGAATACTTGCGATTAGGTATTCTTGTTGTTCTTTAAGTGTTGCTGGTTTTCTTATATGTGGATTTATATTTCTTTTCTCTCCTTGGAATCTCTTTGCTATAGCTACTAGGAATCTTGCTGTTTCTTTTGGATTCCTCATCCAGACTATGGGTATTTCATAATCCACCACTATGCTTGCGAGCATTCCATTGATAGCGTTTGGGTGAATATTTCTTTGGTTATATGGATCTTCTTCTCCTTGGATTATTATTAGTGGTTTCTCTGTTTTGGCTAGTCTTGATGCTTGATCTATTAGTCTTTTATCAATAATGCTTGCAACAAAGTCTGGGACATTTTTTAGTTCTATCACTACTGGTCCAATCATAAAGTCTCCTACTGGGAGGTTTGCTAATCTTAGTGAAATATTCTCTTTCACTAGGTGTTTTACAACTGGACTGTTCTTTTCTCTGTAATCCACTATTATTTCTAATGGTTCTTCTCTTTTCTCTTTTTCTCCTGTGATGAACTTTGTTAGGGGCATGATTTTTTTCTCTTCTTCCTTTATTATCTCTCTTCCGAGCCTTCTTATTGCTTTGAACATCTCTCTTTTTTTATGGTATAGACTCCATCTATAAGCAGCATCTATACTATTCTTAGTGTAGAGTACTATTACTCTTCCCTCTTTATGTCTTCCAGTCCTTCCTCTTCTTTGTATGTGTCTAATAATACTTGGTATTGGTTCATAGAATATGACTACTTCTACTTCTGGAATGTCTAGTCCTTCTTCTCCTATAGATGTACTTATAAGGCATTGGAATTCTCCTTTAGAGAATTCTTCTATTATCCTTTTCTGCTCTTTCTGGCTCATGCCTGTTAATCCCTTTTTTTGCTGTCCAACAAAGATTTTTGAGGTTATTCTTTCATCTTTTAATCTTTGTTCAATCATCACAGCTGTGTCTCTATACTGTGTGAATATTATCACCTTCTCGTTTTCCTTAATATCTCTCAATACTTCGACTAGTCTATCAAGCTTTGGGTGTCTAATACCTTTTCTTAAGAGTTCTTCTGCTAGGAGTAATAGCTTCTTGAAGTCAACGCTTTCAACTATGCTTTTACTAGCCTTTGTTTTCTTGTGCTCAGATTCTAGTATGAGCTTTTTTAGATATTTATAGAATGGACTAACTCCTTGACTTTCAAGCAATTCAAGCGCGTAATTCAGTTTTATTATCTCAGCGATCATGGATGCAAGCCATGCAGTACTATAACTGAACTCTTCTCCAAGCTTTCTACTAAGACTTGCTTGTAATTCTAATAAGTCTTTTTTGGAGGGCCTACTACTAATCCTTACATCTTTCTCTTTTAACTCTTTTATCCTTTCTTTTATCATATTCTTCAATGTTTCTTGTAATTGCTTTATCTCATGGGGGAGTTCTATTTCTATCCATTTAATCTTTATACTATGTACATATGGCTTTACGTCTGGATCCTCCTCTGTTCTCACTTCTACTGCATCTATGTATAGATTATCAATTACTTCTCTTACTTTCTCTAGATCGCTTCCAGGAGAAGCTGTTAATGCTAATATTCTTGGACGCTTAGAGGTCTTCATATAATTAGTAGCGATTCCCACATAGCTATAGTTACCCACTGCTCTATGAGCTTCATCTATCACGAGTAAGCATACATCTCTAAGATTTATGTCTCCGCTTAGTAGACTTGATTCAATTGTTTGTGGGGTGGCAATTATTATTCTTGCATTTTCCCATTCCTTTTTCCTCTTTTCTGGTCTAAGACTACCAGTAAATAATTTTATTTCTTCTTCTCTTATTCCATCTATATGTTTTTTTATTGTATTATAATGTTGCTGGCATAGTGGTTTAGTAGGAGCGATCATTAATGCTTTCATTGCTGGATATTGGTTTAATCTATGGATCATTAGCATTATTGCTATAGCTGTTTTTCCTAGCCCAGTGGGTAATACTACTAATGTGTTTTTTTCTATGGCTGTGCCAAATATCCTTTCTTGATATATTCTTGGTTCTATTCCTTTTAGTTTAAGCATATCAGTGTAGAATCTGCTTTTAGTTAAATAGTTTTCTCTTTGTCTATGGAAACATTTTTAATTATAACATATTTCTTTCTATTTATGCATATACTTGGTATAGATGAAGCGGGAAGGGGTCCAGTGATTGGACCAATGGTTATGGCAGGAGTAGTTATTAAACCTAGTGATGAGGATAAACTTCTAGAACTAGGAGTAAAAGATTCAAAGATGCTCACACCGAGGAAGAGAGAGGAATTATTCCTCTATATAAAGAGTCATTATCCCTATAGATATGTTGTGATTCCTCCAAGCGAGATTGATACTCATGTGAATAGTGATGATAGTAATCTAAACCTCTTAGAAGCGCTTCACACAGCTGGGATAATTAACCATTTTGCAAAAAAGATTGATAAAGCAATAATTGATTGTCCGAGCAATAATATTGAAGCTTATAAGAGAATCATAGAAAAGAAACTTATTAAGAGAATAGAACTAATAGTTGAGCATGGGGCTGACAAGAAATATATAGTAGTAAGTGCTGCTAGTATTGTTGCAAAGGTTATTCGAGATAGTATTATAGAGGATCTAAAAAAGAGGATAGGCATTGATTTTGGTAGTGGATATCCCTCTGATCCAGCAACTCGTGAATTCTTAGAAAAATATTTTGATAAATATGATTTTTTCCGTAAGTCTTGGTCTTCATGGAACAAGCTGAAAAACGGGAAAAATAAATCCCTAAAAGATTATATGGACTAGTCTAGGAATACCCTTGTTTCACTCATTATTGGTATTATGTCTATTCCTCTAATATGAGTTGTATGTGTTGTCATACCCCCAATGAATTTTTCTAGTTCATCCAAACTATCAACATATACCTCTATCTCCATGTCTCGAGAGCCTAGGGGTAATTGTATCTGTATTACTTCTGGTTGTAGCTCTAGGTATTGTTGTAGTGGTTTTAGTGCTTCGAATTCATCTACTCTGATCAAGAGTTTATAGTGGTCTAGATCGAATACTTCTGGATTATAATCAGCGTAATATCCGATTATTACCCCGCTTTTTTCAAGATTTTCCAGGATACGTTTAACTGTTGGAGTGCTCATCCCTGTCTTTTGGCTAAGCTCTATCAATGTTTGTCTGGAATTATTAACAAGCTCTCTCAGGATTCTTGTTTCTTCTTCTCTTAATTCATATCTTAGATCTGTCAATCCAAATTCTAGTTTCTTTGGTATCTTCTCAGCGAGCATTGGATAAAATCTTCTCTTTGGGAGGATTATTGTTTTTGTTATGAATGATATCCATTTATCCGTTATATACTTATCATATTTGTTGAACATTTCTTCATAGCTTTCCTTGAACTCCTTCATGTTTTTTGAGTGGAATGTGATGATAAAATCCCATTTACCATATGCATGTAATACTCTTTTCACTCCTTTTAGATTCATCAACTCTTCTTGTATATTAATTCTATACTCTAAGTCTTTTCTTGAAAGACTAAGATATACATGGAAAGAGTTTCTACCAATATAGTAATGGTTTATTACTGGTTTGTATCCCTTAATCACTCCTAGTTCTTCTAGTCTTCTAATTCTATACAATGCTAACTCTTTACTTATCCCTATGTGTCTTGCAATGGTTGTTATTTTTTCTCTTGCGTTTAGATCTAGTTCTTTTAATAATGCATAATCTTTTTCTATGAGTTTTATCTTTTTTTCCATCTTTACACCTCTTGGTTATTTTTAATAAAAATAGTCTTACTGGTTTTTATTTTTTTCTATTTCATTTTTTGTAAGCATAAACACGTCTCTCGCATGAGCAGCTCCAACTACTATTACTGCTCTCTCGTTTTTATCTATTAATTTTGCAGCTTTTTTTGCCATGTATCTATTTCTATCTTCTAATAAAACCCTATATAACTTTGGATTGTTCTTCTTGAAGATTTTCTTTAATTCTTCTACTTCTTCTTCTCTTGGGTCGAGGAATATGGAATCCATACTTATATTTCTCTTTGATTTAAACACTTCTATTATACTAGTAATAATCATGGAGAATAATCCTTTTAATCCTAATACTCTTGATAGTCTTATACTTATCTCTGACATTGGCATATCTATTAATTCCACTCTTTTTTTCTCTCTTTTTGCAATCCTATATGCAGTTAGCATCTCTTTCCCTGGCTCTATTCCGAGTTTTTTCCCTATAAGTCTTTGGAATCCTCGCAATATTAAGAGAAATAGAGCAGTACCCACGCCTATTTTTCTATAATTCTTGAAAAACCATTTTAGTGGTTTATCTTTTTTCTTCTTTTTCATTGATTCCAGTCTTTCATTACAGAGTTCTATCATTACTATATCTGGATTATAAGCCTTTATAGAACTCTTTACTAGTCTTATACTGCTCTTAGAAACATGGCTTGTGCCTATTACTATTATTCTATTATCCATATAGAGCATTTCTCACACCTATTCCGCCTTATATTTGGAATCCTTGGAATAGCTTCCCAAGTAGAAGACTGGCAATTATGTATATAAATATTGTTATAATTAAGAATAGAGGAATATTTTTCCATCCTTTTTTTATTGACCCATTCTTTATTATTGATATCATTGAGGCACTGATAATGCTCATTGCTCCTAGTAATGTATATGCATATATTTTGAAGTCACTAACCTTTATTGCGCTCCCGCTCATATTTATGCTTATACCAATACTTGTGCTCTGCATGGATGATAAGTCTATTCCTCCTAGGATTGTTTGCATAACGTTTATTAGTTGGGTTGCTAGTGCGAATAGTAGTGGGGCTCCTATGAGTGTGGCTGTTGCTATGAAGATTGTATAAGTTGTGACATTTGCAGCCATCTCTTTTCTTAGTGTTCTATTTTCCTGTATATCTATTGCTATTTTGTTTAATAGTTCTGATATTCTACCCCCACTCTCTATTCCTTTTATTATTAGTGCGATACTTCTCTTTATGATTGGAGAATCATATTTTTCGCTAAAATCTTTTAAGCATTGTTCTATATCTATTCCCGCAAGGCTTTTTCTAGCAATCTCCTCTATATCCTCTGCTAGTGGTCCGAATCTAGGTCTAGAAGCCATTATTATTGCTCTATCAATGGTCATGCCTGCATTAATATTAGATGCTACTAGCATCAAGAAGTCTGGGAACACTTCTTCTACTTCTATCTTTCTTCTAAATATTCTCAAGTCTAATGCAAGAAAGACAAGAATCCATATAAAGAGGTTTACTAATAGGAATCCAAGAGTCCAAGTGGTTATGCCTACTAGTATTCCCCATTTAATGTTCCTATAAAAGTATGCCTTGTATATAACTATTAATGTTAGAAGAATAGTGATTATTATTGTCCATTTCTTAACCCTTCTATGTATTAATTCATACTCCTCTACTTGTCTACCAGCCAGTCTTAAATACTTCTTTAGTATTCTTCCCTTATCCCTCTTTTTATCCTTATTCTTCCTCATTTTTTATATCTCTACTGGTGGCCTAGAGCTATTAATCATTGCAAGGAAACTAA
>JAGGZC010000051.1 GCA_021162185.1 Candidatus Woesearchaeota archaeon
GCCATATATATCATACATCATTCTAGGGATTATTCTCGCAATAGTATTACACCCTATATATAGAAAGATGTTAAACCTGTTTAGATATAAGACACTAACAGCTATCATTATAGACCTTTTAATAATATTATTAATATTTATCCCATTCTATTACCTAGCATTCCTAATAATAAAAGAGTCTAGTAATATCTATTTAGGAATAGATGCTCTTAGCATGCTATCAGACACTCTTAGCTCTGCTCTTGGGGCAAAGATAGCATTGGATAATATAGCCATATATCTCCTTGAATTCCTTAGAAATGTGTTAGGGGTTAATAGTTCTTCGCTTATCAGTAGCATAACAGACATGATTATTGGATTACTATTAATATTGTTAATAGTGTTTTATGCTCTAACCCAGGGAGAAGATGTCTATAAATGGCTAAAGAGATATTTCCCATTAAAAAAGAATCATAGAAATCTATTATTCACAGAGATTGATAGATCAGTCAAGGGCTTTGTATATGGACAATTCCTAGCAGCTATTGCCCAGGGATTAATGGTTTCTCTAGGTTTCTATATGTTTGGTCTTAGTAATGCATTATTCTGGGGTTTTGTTGCCTTTATATTATCACTAATACCATTCGTTGGAGCTCCATTTGTATGGGTACCAGGAGCAATAATATTAATCGTTAATGGATCAGTGCTGAATGCTATACTATTAATCATGTGGGGGGTAATAGTTGTGAGTAATATTGACAATGTCATGAGGATCTATGTAATGAAAAAGACTGGTAGGATTCATGAATTAATAGTATTATTAGGATTTCTAGGCGGGATAAAGCTTTTTGGATTTATTGGTATATTACTAGGACCCTTGATCCTTGCATTACTATTATTACTCATAAGGTTCTATGTAGAGGAATATGGTCCTCTCCTAGAATGAGTTATTCTAATCTATGAGTTGCTCTTATGTCTTTTTCAAAGATTCTTAATTCTTCTGGTATCTCTATTCCCTGTATTGGCTCATAGAACTTTATGCCCTTCTCCTTCTTTGTGTTCCATACACGAGAGTTAAACTCTGTTATCTTTTCTGTTATATCTCTATGTGTCACTGTTTCTATAACGCTTTCTGGGAATGGCTCCTTGTGTATGCTCTCCTTGCTATAGAGCTGTCTCCAGATCTTATCCGTTATGAATGGTACTATTGGTGCTAATAATAATAGCAGGGTTTTCAATGTTTTGTGTAGCGTATACCATGCTGATCTTGCTTCTTTTTCGTTGAATCCATCCATCCTTGCTCTTCTCTTTACTAGTTCCAGGTAATGAGATGCGAATATGTTCCATGTAAAGCTTCTAAGATCTAGTGCTGCTTTATGGAAGTCAAATTCTTCATAATTCTTTAAGACTCTCTTTCTCAGTTCTTCTAGTTCTCCTAGTATCCATTTATCTAGCTCTTCTAGTTCTTCTACTTTATCTGTTAATGGGAATGCTGATATGAATCTTGCAATGTTCCATAGCTTTACGAGGAATTTTTGTGCGCCCCTAATCTTTTCTTCTGATATATTATAGTTTTCTCCTATCCCACATTCTAGGCCTATCCACATTCTCAGTGAGTCTGCTCCATACTTCTCTATGAGTTCCTCTGGGTATAATACATTTCCAAGACTCTTACTCATCTTTCTACCCTTTGCATCTAGACCCATTCCATTGATGAATACATGGTCAAATGCTCTCTTTCCTATTAATTGTCCTACTCTTAGCAAGGAGTAGTATAGCCATGTCCTAATAATCTCATATCCCTGGGGTCTGAGCTTTTCCCCGTTTAGGAAGCATTTCTCAAAGAATTCCTTGTCTCTAAGCCACTTGGTTATGTAAAGGATTGTTATAGATGAATCCATCCATGTGTCAAGTGTTCTCCATTCTGGCTCCCAGTCAGTTGAGCCACATTTTGGACATTTTTCTTTTAATTCTTGTTTCCATGGTTTCACATAGTCATCTTTCTCATAAATATGTATATATCCACACTTCTTACACTTCCATATAGGGATCTCTGTTCCATAGTATCTCCTCCTAGATATTGGCCAGTCAATTGTAACACTATTTATCCAATTCTCTAAGTGTTGCCTATATCTCTCTGGATGCCACAAGATTTGCGAGGCATATTCTAATAATTGATCCTTAAAGTCTACCTGTTTCAAGTAGTATTCCCTCATTGGGATTATCTCTATTCTTGTTCTACACTTGTCATGTATTGGTATTTTTTGTGTTAATTGCTCTCTCTTAACTATTAATCCTTGTTCTTCTAGATCTTTAACTATTTCTCTCCTAGCCTCTTCTGGTGTTAATCCCTTATATTTCCCAGCTGCCTCTGTTAACTTGTTATCAGTACCTATAACTTTTACTGGTTCTAATCCTTGCTCTCTAAAGATTCTAACATCTGAAGAGTCTCCATATGAACATATCATTACTGCTCCTGTTCCAAACTCTGGATCTGCCTCTCTATGGGGGCGTATCTCTACCTCGGTGTTGTATATTGGTACTACTGCATGCATTCCATGGAGCTCTTTGTATCTCTCGTCTTCTGGATGCACTATTACTAGTTTACAACCAGCTAATAGCTCTGGCCTAGTGGTTGCAATAATCAAGTCCTTCCCTGTTTCCCTTACTTTGAATTTTATGTGATATATCTCTCCTTGTTTTTCCTTGTATTCTACTTCTGCATCAGCAATCGTTGTATTGCAATGTGGACACCAATTGTTTGGTCTCTCCGCCTCATAGATCAAGCCTTTCTCCCATAGAATCTTAAAGGTTTTCTGTGTTAATGCTCTATAGCTTGGTGAATCTGTCTCATAATAGTGCTCTGTATAATCCCCACTCAATCCTAGTCTCTTCATAATATTTATTGTGTTAGTAGTCCACTTGTCTAAGTGTTGCTTGCAAAGCCTTTCAAATTCTTCTCTAGGAGTAGACCACATGTCTAGATTTTCATACTTTTCTACATACATCTCTATGGGTATACCATTCCTATCCATTCCTATTGGGTATAGAACAGTATATCCCTGCATTCTCTTTATTCTAGCGATCATGTCTTGCATTGAGTAAGAAATAGCTGCTCCTATATGCCAGAATGGTGCTGGGTATGGTGGAGGAGTATCAATGACAAATATTTTCTTATTCTTTAAATCAAGCTTCCACCATGATTCATTGCTCCACTTCTCTATGAGTTCTTCCTCGAATTCTGGTTTCCATCTCTTTTCTTCTATGCCTGGGTTGAACTCCATTATGATTGTTGTTTATGAGAAGTATTTATAAATATTTTTAGGCAAATGTTTGAAAGATAATTTTCAATATTGAAAAAAATTATTAAAAACATTTATAAATAAATATGGAACTCCCAGAGAGATGAGCGAGGAAAAGATATGCATTAGTTGTAATAGACCAATAGCAAACATTCAGGGGAGTACTAGTTTTAAGTGTCCAAAGTGTGGTAGCTATACAATAGTGAGGTGTGGTGATTGTAGAAAGAGAGCTGTAAAGTATAAATGCCCAAATTGTGGATTCGAGGGACCATAAAATGGCAAACGTAGTAGTTACAATAAGAATAATGCCCACTAGTCCAGATGTAGATCTAGGAGTGATAGAAGAAGAGGCAAAGAAAAAGATAAGAGAGTTTACAGGCATCGATGAGTTTAGGACGAGCATAGAACCAATAGCGTTTGGATTGAAAGCATTAATGATAACATTCCTATCACCAGAAGAAAAAGGAGACACGGAGCCATTAGAAAAAGAACTAGAAGGAATAGAGGGAGTTGAGAGTATTCAAGTAGTGGATGTTAGACGAGCAGTTGGCTGAGAATTCTTTTTATATCCCTTATTCTTGCATTAGTCTTGAATCCTGTGCTGCTAAAAATTGTTCTAAAAGCATGGAATTTGTTTTCTCTTAATGCGTTTATAACACTATCAATCCTTGGTTGTTTTTCTATAACTCCTGCTGAGAGTAATGCACTAGTATCATAAAAGAATGGGATGTTAAGAGAAACATCTTCAAGCATTAAGGATAGCAACCTAGAAATATTCTTATCCTCATATTCCCCAGAGAGATCTACTGCTCTTCTCAGTGTTTCTCTATCCCCAAGAAGGCCAGCCCATAGGGGTCCATAAGTATTACCACACTGCTCGTCTATTAGTTCATAACTAGTATCAGGATTATATTTCAAGTATCTATGATTATTAATAATCCTTAAAGCCTTGTTCTTTGACTTCAAGACCTGGAAGAAGCACCTATAATAATGCTTACTATAATAGCATAGTATTGGTATTAATGCCTTTTCATGCTGAGCAGCGATGAGTTGTATCTTTCTTATCAATATTCTCAGACCAGCCTCATGCTTCAAATGATTCCTAATGGGTATAGCCCAATATTTCCATTTACAAGTAGATGGATAACTCCCAGCAAGGCTTGAGAGATCAGTAGCAGTGACTGCTAGTAATCCCTTGTGCTTAACAGCGTTCAGAGCTGGCTCTATGAATGGATTAGGAGCTCCGAATGGATCAATATCAACATAATCAAAATTTCTTTCCTTAAGCATTAATATTCTTGCATCCTCACGAGTAATAGTTATATTACTATTATCAATCCTGTTTAGCTTTATATTCTTCTTGATCAACCCTACTGCTCGGGGGTTTAGATCATTGATATAAACCTCTTTAAGATCCACTCCTTCTAGGATAAATCTTATAGGCCTTATACCACTCGCTGCTAGTGGGAATAATGCCCTAATAGGCCTACTAAAAAATGATCTCGCAATGATTATGCTAATAGTCCTGTTCTCAGTCATCACTGGATTATAAAACACTGGCATCTCGCTCGAGATTTTCTCTGATTTATAGCTATAAATCCTTGCCTTTCCCTCTACTATTCTATCCATAGAAGAATAGAAAAAGAATTGGATAAATAAATGTTTTTATTTCATTGGTTTAGGTCTTAGATGTATGTCTAATGGCTCTCTAGGAGCTCTTATAATATCACTTATACACGCCCCGCTTCCACAACTGTATCTACACCTGGTCTCTTCTCGAGCCATTTAGCAGTGAAGAGTTGCTCAATCATTTTACAACTATGTCTACTCTTACACTATCAATAGTTGTGTTATCCCTCATTAATATTATGTCTAGCCACCAGTTACTAGTTTTTTGTCCCTCTACTTTACTAGCATTTATATACACTTGTACGAGTCCCATTCCATTCTCAATGTTTGGCATCTCTAATCCTAGTTCTTCTATCTTCTCATCTGTAAATGGGTTAATAATACTTATATATCTATTATTAGAAGCATTGAAAATAATCCTCGTAGTGATTACAGAGGAATTTCCTATTGGTTCTCTTAGCCTAGATATTATTGTTAGTAATCCCAATTCTCCTTGCTTGATCTCTATCACTGAGGGTTCTACTATTAATCCAAACTCTTTGTGAGGAGAAAACAAGGAGTATAGCGCAATGATCAGGCCTATCACTAAGAGTGTCGGAATGATTATCAGAACAATGGTTTTCCACTTATTCTTAATTATCTTTACTTCTTCCATGGACATATCCTTGTAGTGCTTACTTATAAAGATTTCCCATAAAATTTTTAAAAAGGCATTATAAACATGATTCATGCCAACTGATAAAGAAATAAAAAAGATATTCAAAGAAAAGGCTAGTAGAGAGCCAGATAAGTATTATGCTACATCTGTTCTTAAAAGCGAGGGATTTATTAGGAAGAAATGCAAGAAGTGTGGCACATATTTTTGGACTACTAATCCAGATCAAGAAGTGTGTGGAGATCCAAGTTGTAGTGGGGGATACAGGTTTATAGGGAATCCACCAGTAAGAGAAAAGATTAGTTATGTTGATGTATGGAAGAAATTCTCAAGATTCTTCAAGGAGAGGGGGTATACTCCTATAAAGAGATATCCAGTAGTGGCTAGATGGAGAGATGACACAGACTTTGTTCAGGCATCAATATATGATTTCCAGCCATGGGTTGTTAGTGGAGAGGTTGATCCACCTGCTAATCCATTAGTAGTCCCACAGTTCTGCTTGAGGTTTAACGATATTGAAAACGTGGGAATAACCGGGGCGCATTACACTGGCTTTGTAATGATTGGTCAACACGCATTCACTAGTCCAGAGGATTATGATCAAGAAAAATATTTTACTGATATCTATGAATGGCTCACAAAGGGATTAGGCATTCCAAAGAATGAGCTATCCTTCCATGAAGACGCATGGGCTGGTGGGGGAAACCTTGGTCCAAGCATGGAATACTTTAGTAGGGGATTAGAACTAGGAAACCAGGTATACATGCAATACGCAGTCACTCCTACTGGTTACAAAGAGTTGGATACAAAGGTGTTAGACATGGGCATGGGTCATGAGCGAAATGCATGGTTTACAAATGGAGCAGCAACTAGTTATGATATAGTAATGCCAAGCGTTGTGGATTATTTGAAAAAGATAACTAGTACCAGGATTAACAAAGATTTTCATGAAAGATTCACAATGCTTTCAAGCATGCTTAATAGAGACGAAGTTGAAGACATTGAAAAGGCATGGCAAATGATTGCGAAAAAACTGGGAATGAATATAAAAGAGATAAGAGAAATGATTGAGAGAATGGCTGCGATATATAGCATTGCTGATCATACTCGAAGCTTACTAGTAGCAATACATGATGGAGCACTACCAAGCAATGTTGGGGGTGGTTATAATCTAAGATTAATACTTAGGAGAGCGCTCAGCATGGCTCAGAGGTATGGCTGGGATATTGATTTCTACAAGATAGCAGAACTACACGTAAAAGACTTGAAACCATTATTCCCAGAGCTAGGAGAAGACTTGGAGCACTTCAACAAGATAATGGAAATAGAGAAGAATAGGTATTACTCAACGATCGAGAGGAATAAGAGGATCATAGAAAAAGAGTTGAGCAAGAATAATATAACAGCTGAGAGACTATTCACACTATATGAAAGCCAGGGCATAAGCCCAGAAGAAGTGAAGAACACTGCGAGAGAGAAAGGAATAAAACTAGATATTCCAAAGAGGTTTTATGAACTACTAGAAGAGAAGAGAGAGAAATCAAGAAAGAAGGAAGGAGTGATGCGTGAAGAACTAGACATTGGTGATATTCCAGAGACTATATGTTTATATTATGATCATTATGACTACTTAGAATTCGAGGCAAGAGTATTAAGGATTATTGATAACAAGGTAGTATTGGACAGGACTGCTTTCTATCCCACTAGTGGTGGACAGATGCATGACAAGGGAAAGATTAATGGAATAGAAGTAATAGATGTGTATAAACAGGGAAGACATGTTATTCATGTATTAAAAGAAAAGCCAGGGTTCAAAGAGGGAAGCCTTGTGCAGGGAAGTATTAATCCTGAGAGAAGAATAATACTAACCCAGCATCATACCGCTACACATATTATTAATGGAGCAGCTAGACAAGTATTAGGAAGACATGTATGGCAGGCTGGAGCAGAGAAGACAACAGAAAAGGCAAGACTAGATATTACTCATTATGCATCACTAACAAGCGAGGAAAAAAGGCTCATAGAAGAAGTAGCAAACAATATTATAAAGCAAAACCTCCCAGTGTATAAATACTTCTTGAAGAGAAACATTGCTGAGCAGAGGTTTGGTATAAGAATATATCAAGGAGGAGCAGTTCCTGGAAAAGAATTGAGAATAGTAGAGATCCCAGACTTTGATGTAGAGGCATGTGGAGGGACACATCTAAACACTACTGGAGAAGCAGAACTAGTGAAAATATTGAAAACCACTAGGATACAGGATGGAGTGGTGAGAATAGAATTCGTTGCGGGAAGAAGAGCAATAGAAGAGATGGATAAAGCAAAAAAGAAACTAGAAGAATTATCAAAAATATTGAATTGTGAAATAGAACAAGTGCCAGGAAGAATAGAGGAATTATTCACAAAATGGAAAAAGGCAAAGAAACAGGCAAGAAAAGGAATGATAGATCAAGAGTTATTCACATTGAATAGCAATGAGAAAACAAGTGGAGACTATATGGATATATTACAACTCGCAGCAGAAAAGATAAAGACACAACCAGAGCATGTGGAGAAAAGCGTGAAGAGATTCTTGAAAGAACTAGAAGAGTTGAGACATATTAATAGTTAATACTAAAATTTTTAAATGCTTGATTCTTATATTACTCGCCGGGCCTATGAGGAACTCTGGAGTATTGCCAATAAAATGGCAGAAAGAGAGTTAGCCGAGGCCCGGCACTTAAAAAATGAGATATGAAAAAGCAGTAGACATAGAGGAATTGGCAAGAAGCATAGTGGAAAAACTAGGACTTGTACATATAGATCTATCCAGAATTGGCTTTATTAGAAGCTATGGAAGCAAGAGTAATGCTGTTGCAAGGTGTCACGCATTGAGCAAGCCCTTACAAGTAGGATTAAACCTAAAAGCTGGATATGTAATAGAGGTAATAGCAGAGAGATTTGACAAGCTTAGCCATGAGGAAAAGATCAAGACCATTATCCATGAATTATTACACATTCCCAAGAGTTTTGGAGGAGGCTTTAGGCATCATGACTATGTTAAACCATCAAGGATAAACAAGTTGTTCAAGAGGTATATGGAAAATGAAGAATAAGATCTATATATGGATTATTTGTATTATAATGTTATCCTCTCTTACCTATGCTAAACTGAGCACTACAAGCATAGTAGAACCAATAAATACTACAAAGATATTCCTCATAGCACCACAAGATATAAGCATAGAGGGATTACCAGTAGTAGTAACTATTCATGGTGGTGGCTTATTAACACCTAGGAGTATTGGAGGAATAGTGCATGATAATATAATAGAGATGTACATGCCTCATGGTCACTGGTTGCTAGACATATTAGTATTAAATGATTCAAAACCATTCCTCAGGGGAGGAATAGAGATTGATATCCCGACAAAGAGGAATATAAACGTGTACTTGGAAAAGACAAGAGAATTAGAAATAGTGCTAATCCATAATAATTATTCCATATCAAAGGGAGTGGGAATAACAATTTATTGTAGTGATAGAGTGGTCTATCGAGGATATACTAGTAATGAATCCCTGAGAGTATTACTACCATTCGAGAATTGTAGGATAGAAGCGACTAGTCCAAAACTGTTTGGATCTCTAAATATTGATAGCTCTACTACTGGAAGAGTCTTTATTACTCTCTCAGAGAGGAGTAATACTACTCATGCAGAGAAATGGGTCTATGTCCTGGGTTCCATAATATTCCTAGGATTCCTAGCATGGTGGATTATACATGAACATAAAAGATAAGATAAGGATATTGAAAATAAAAAAGATTATTGGAATCGCGTTAATAGTATTAGTATTCCTTATATTATTATCTATTCCATGGAAGAGAGGGGGAACGGTTATAGAGAAGAAATTCAATATTTCTAAGACAGAGTTATTTATATATAATACTGGTACGAGGAGTTATTATGTAAGCATAGAGGAAACAAATCCTTCCAGAGAGTCAGCAATAATAGTTGTAGGAGAGTTTGGTAGTGGTAGGAGCAGGATGGAGATAAGAAAGGGAACACCCATAAGCATATATGGCTTAAAACTAGAAATAATAAATATATATAATGACTCAATACTTCTCGGGATAACTGGTAGTGGAAAGGCTGATAAGAGTATTAGAATAAAGGAGAGATATAAATACCTGTTAGAAACAGGGAAAAAATATGTATTGGAACCATTAGATATAACCCTATTAATAAAACAAAGAGAGAATGATACAATACTTGTAATATGGCCTGATAGTATTAAGAGCAAGGAAGTGGGGATTGAAAAGGGATTATATAGAATAGAGACTAGTACTAGTAAAAAAGAAGTAGTGATATATGCACTCGTAGAGAATATATCTAATAAGGGTGTTCTATCAATGTTTAGAGTATTCGTGAAGGGTGATAGATCTATATTCCCATTCAAAGAACCAGTAGTGCTGTATAGGAATGAGTCAATAATAGCTCTTAGTAGTAATGGAATAGCAGCCCTAAGGGTTAATGGATCCTTGATCGGGCTATCATTACTAGAGAAGAGGGATGACTCAGTAATAGTAGAGATGTATAAATATAGGGATAAATGGATTAATAATGGTTTAATATTCATTGGATATAACTATTCAATGCCCATGGATATTGGTTATAGGTTTTATGGATCAATGAATAATATTGTGTTATTGAGAAAGCAATAAAATATTTTAATAATAACTACTCACACTTCTAGATGTTAAAGCTTTTAGGGATGCTTGACCTAATGGCTGGGATTGTATTATCTCTAAGCCTGCTCTTTAGCATTAAGCCAGTGATAATAATATTCTTCGGTACATATCTAGTCTTAAAGGGATTAATATTTTGGGGTGATGCTCTGAGCATTGGGGATATAGTTATAGGTCTCTATTTCTTTTTATTGTTCTTAAACAATTTTCATAGAATATCAATGGTTCTAGGGTTATACTTGGTGTTAAAAGGGTTTACAAGCATACTTTAAACAACTTTGTTTTTCTCGATAATAATTGTCGCAAGTATTACTGCTATTAAGGCTAATATTAGGCCTATCAAGAAGGAGTAGTGATATGTTAATAGTAATACACCAAAGCCTATCATGAATATTATGTATAATGCTGGTCTCATATAGAAGAATAGCATTATTCCATCCTGACTAGGAATTGGGAGCCATGTGAATAATAATATTAAACCAGTGATCCATGACAATTTATATAGGAATGGGATATCCTTGAATATTGCTAGGATTAGGAATGGTATGATTCCTGCTATTATGCTTAGTCCTAGCTCGTGATGCATATAGAGTTGTCTAAACCTCCCAACTCTTAGGGTTTTATGACTCTTAAAGAATATTCTCCCAGATAGCATTAATGGTAGTTTTCCCAGGCTAACAATGCCTATTAGTATGGATGCTATCAATGCTCTTGGATCTATCTCAACCATGCCTTCATATCCATAGGCTATGGCCATCATTTTCTGGGATGTTCTTATGAGTATTAATGCTATGAATGAGTAGAATATATAGCTAATAGTGTTATATATTCCCAGGTTTATATCCACAATGTTTCCATATCCCCATTCATCAAATCCTAGGATTATACCGAAAAGAATGGATGCGAGAATAATGGATAATATTTCTTGCTTGCTATATCTTAGATGTCTTCTCAGTCTATAGATATATCCAAATAGACCCATAACTATTCCTTAGAGATAGAACTATTTAAAGATTTCGAATATTACTTCTTTCTTGGGATAAATATTATTCCTAGTAGTGCTAGGAAGATGCCAACCATTACTGTTCCAAGCCCTGGGATAATGACTAATGCCTCTAGTAGTCTCGCGATTCCTGCCATTATGAATATTATGCCAGCTATGAATACTGCTGTTCCTAGTAGTAGTTTTAATAATCCTTGTTCAACCCTGATAAATTTATCCTCTATTATTGATTCAATCCTGTTTAATAGTCCAAGATTCTCTATTGCTCTTTCTACTATGTCCTTTATCTTATCCTTTTTCTCAGCCATTTTTATTTCTTTTTTCTCCACCCCTTTCCTAATAGTAATCCCAGTGCGCTTCCAGCAACCACTGCTAGTGCTATGGCTTTCTCTGGGTCTTTCTCTATTGCCTCATCGAGTTTTTTCTCTATTTCTCTTAATCTTTTCTGTGCTCTTGCTAGATCCTTCTTTGCAAGTCTGTATAGCTTTCTAGCCTCTCTTTCTAGTTCTTTTTGTGTTATCTCCTTCTTTGTCTTCTTTTTTGTACTAGTAGTTGTCTTAGTCTTCTTACTTGTTTTCTTTTTACTAGTTTTTCTCGCCATTTTCAATGAATCTTTGTAGAAAAGCTTTATAAATCTTGTGGTTCATGATCTATTATATATGGGGGCTTCATGAATGGAACAATTA
>JAGGZC010000029.1 GCA_021162185.1 Candidatus Woesearchaeota archaeon
GACTAGGAGAAGTATTAACAAGTCTCTAGAAACAATTAAAAATGCCTAAGTCTTACTTTCTATCATGCCCGGGTCGCCTAGTTGGTATGGCGGCTGGCTCGAGACCAGCTACCCCTATGGGTGTGTGGGTTCGAATCCCACCCCGGGCGCTTAAGTCTAATAAAATAATGGTGTGGTGTTTCAAAAGAATAGCATATGAATTCTCAATACCAAAAATATTTAAAAATCCATTCCAGAACCCCTTATTCATGCCCTGGTGGTGTAGTCCGGCCAATCATACCGGCCTCTCGAGCCGGTGACCCGGGTTCAAATCCCGGCCAGGGCAAATGATAAGATTTATAAAAGAATGCTAGCCACTCAGTTATAGGTGATAAAGAGTGAAGCGTAGCTCTAGGCGTTGGAAAAAGAAGGGGCAGATGCGCTGGAAGTGGCAGAGAAAGAGAATGAAGAAAGAGAAGCGCAAGAGAAGGCTTAGGAGGAGCTAATAGTGCTCACACCATTCTCTTTTCTAATCTTTATCACTCTATCCACGAATCCTTCTAGTTGTGGTTCATGGCTAACAATTATTAATTGTTCTACTTCTAGGCTTCTAAGTATTTCTCCTACTCTTTCTAGTTGCTCTGAGCTAAACCCCTCTGTGGGCTCGTCAAGGATGAGCAATCCCTTTGTATGGATTCCCTCTATGATCTTGTTTAGCACTGTGTTTAATGCTAGTCTATATGCAAGAGCTACGGATGTGCGCTCACCCCCACTTAATGCTTCTATTCCCACTTCATATCCCTGCTGTTCTATTATTGGTGAGAAATCATTATCCAGTCTCGCATTCATTTCTTGACTATCCACTAGTTTATTAAACCATTCACTAAATAATTCATTGAACACGTTATGAATGCTTGCTAATACATTTATCTCCATGTTCGCTACTAATTCCGAGAAGAAGTTTCTTAGCCATTCATACATTTTTTCATATTTATCAGCTATTCTTCTCGCATTTTCAGCTCTTTGTAACTCTTTTCCTAATCTCTCTTCTTCTTGCTTCAACATTTCTATCTCTTTCTCTATTGAAGAAATCCTTGTGAGTAGTGCTGTGTGTTTATTTCTTTCTTGTTCAAGTAGCTCCTTTTTCTCACTTAGCTTTTTCTCTAGTTCTTTTACTATCCCTAGTTGTTTATCTCTCTGCATTAATTCTCTATCAATCTTCTCGACCTCTTCTAAGAGTAGTGTTTTCCTATTAGTCTTTTCTTCTCTCGTCTTTTTTAGGTCGGATATCCTCTTCTCTTTTTCTTTTATCACTAAATAATTATTCTTCTTCTTTCTTAGCTCATCTATCTTATTTTTCACTTCTTCTACTAGTACTTGTTTCTCTTCTCTCCTCTTTTTCTCTTCTTCTAACTCCTCCTTGTTTTTTTCAATATTCTCTCCATATATCCTTCTTATATGCTCCTTGTGTTCCTCTGTCACTTTTTGATGGCATAATGGACAAGTTTCCAAGGAATTAATATTATCTATTGTATCCCTATAGTTTCTTATCTTTTCCTCTATTGAGCCTATCTTTCGGATTATTATTTTGATCTCTTCTTCTATTGCTCTTTGTCTTTCTAGTAATTCCTTTTCCATTGCTTCAATGCTCGAAAGATCTATTTCTTCTCTTCCCATTAATTCCTGTTCAATATTTTTTATAGTCTCTTCTATCTCTATTATTGATTTCTCTAATTCTCTGATCTCTTTTGTAATCTTTTCTTTGTCTTTTTCTCTTTGCACTAGTTCTAGTTCTCTCTTTTTCTCTTCTATATAGTCTTTGTTTATTGTTTCGTATTCTCCTTCCAGCTTCTCAATTCTTTCTCTTTGTTCTTTTTCCTGTTTTTTTCTCTCTTCTAGCTCTAGGCCTAGTTTTTTCTCTTTTTCTATGATTTCCTGGATCCTATTCTTGTATTCTTCTACTCTTCCAGCTGTTTCTTTTAGCATTAGTGCTTTTTGTCTAATACTCCTTGCTAATAATATTGTATTATCCCTTATCCTGCTATATTTCTCTACTCCAAACAGTTTTCTAAGTATTTCTAATCTTGTCTCTGGTTTTTCTAGGATGATTTGCTTCATCTCTTCTTGTGGGGTATATACAGTATATCTAAACAATATATCCTTGTTTCTTGACAATAATTGTTTTGGATAGTTCAATAATTCTATTATCCTTGCTTTTAGCTCTGTTGGTGATAATTCTTGTACTATTCCATCAATTCTTAGTATTCCTTTATCTTGCTGTATGGTTTTATTTCTCTTTAATGTTCTCTCAATTATCACTTCTTTTCCATTTATCACTAGTTCTACTCTTATCTTTCCCTTCTGTTTTCCATGTCTCAAGAGGGATTCCCCGCTAAGCCTGGGGGATAGTCCAAATAATGCGAATTCGAGTGATTTGAGAATAGTGCTCTTCCCAGTCCCAATATCCCCACTCAGCAATGTTATTCCTTTCTCGAATTCTATTCTTTCATGCTCATAGCTCCTAATATTCCATAGTTCTACTGCTTTTATAATCATCTCATAAGAGAAAGTAGTAGTTATTAATAATTATTTTGCTATTCTTTTATAACCACTCTTTTTCCAAGTGCTTGTCCAGGCATTCCTGTTTCAAATCTCACTCTAAGCCTCTTTGATCCATGCTTAGCAGTAATTATTCCTGTTATCTTCTTTTTTCCAGTATTATAGATTACTTGTTTCCCTATAAGTTTCTCTAGATCTACTTCTTGTAAGGGCTCTATAATCATTTGATAGCTATACACGTGATGTCTGCTCCTCCTAAAGCTAGTGATTATTGCTTCCATGATGAAATGGTGGATGCATTGTTTTTAAAAATGTTTCCAAATACATAGAAAAATTTTCAATATTGAAAATAATGTTCCGTTAAAGAAAAATTTTATAAATAATAGAAATAAAGAAAAATAAAAAGCTAGGAGGTGGGGCAAGATGAAAAGAAAGGCAAGCATGAGTCTAGGAGTAAATAGCATTGTTGTATTAATAATTGCAGTAATAGTATTGGGATTAGTAATAGGATTCATAAACCAGATGTTCACAAAGATCAGTAGACAAGTACAACTCCCAGAGTGTACACCAGAAACACCAACAGGGTCTAATCCATTAACCCTTTGCCCAGAAACAGTTGTGGCTTCTCCAGGAGAACAAGTAGCAATCAATGTCATGATGTTTAATGCTGGTAGTGGAGATCTAAGTATAAGTGGGGACTCCATAGGAATAAAGTGTACAGATAACATAGTAAATGCTATCCAATCATTAGGAGCGACCATTCCAGGAGGGCAATCAAAAAAGTTTGGTGTAACATTTAAGGTTAGTAGTGGCGCTGGGAAAGGGATACACTTATGTCAAATAGAGATCAACAGTGAAGTAAAAGAATTCAAGATAAAAATAGAGTGAGGTGATACTCATGGCGAAGCCAAAGAAAAGGCTCACAAGACAAGAGGAGTTTGAATTAATGAAGGTAATCCTAGACAAGTTTCTATGGACGGGAATAATAATAATGCTCTTCGGGATTTATAGGATAATCTTCGGACTAGGAGCACTAGGATATAACA